>JBGSOU010000279.1:0-19298 GCA_041739025.1 Hyphomonas sp. | reverse complement strand
GGCCACGTCGAGGCGGCCGGCCTGACTGACGGGCGCGCCGCACGGCTGACCCCCGATTCCCTTCACCAAACGTCGCCCTCCAGCCTGCGACTGCGCTCGGTCGACCCCGATCTGGGACTCGCTGCGGAGGTCGATGTCCGTCTCGCACAGGGCCTGCTGCACATGCAGACCCGCCTGCACAATTCCGGGACCCAGCCGGTGCTGGTGATCCGGTGCGCGGCGCTGCAAATGCCGCTGATGGACTGGGCTGGCGAGATTGTCTCGGCCTTCGGCGCCTGGGCCCGGGAGGGGCACGAATCGCGGCGCCCGCTCGAGGCCGGCTTTGCCGGCAAGGCTTCGCGGCTCGGCCGCTCGGGATTTGACGGACCGCCCGGCCTCACCGTCTGCGAGGCGGTCACGACCGAGACGTCCGGGCGCGCGCTGGGTGTCCAGCTGGCCTGGAGTGGCAGTCACCACATTCAGGCGGAGCGGCTGCGCGACGGTGCCGCTGAGCTGACGGCAGAGGCCCTGTATGAGCCGGGCGAAATCATCCTCGCGCCGGGTGACGTCTTCGAAACGCCTGAAGCGCTTGTTGCGGTTTCGGTGTCTGGCTTCGACGGCCTGCGCGACGTGTGGCACGCGCAGGCCCGCCGTCTTGTGCGCCCGGTTGCCCGCCCGGTTCATTTCAACACCTGGGAAGCGCGCTATTTCGATTTCGATGAGGCCGGCCTCATCGCGCTCGCCGGACAGGCCGCCGGCCTCGGCATCGAACGCTTCGTGCTCGACGATGGCTGGTTCACCGGACGACGGGATGACAAGACCTCGCTCGGGGACTGGACGCCGGACCGGGCGCGTTTCCCGGACGGGCTCGGGCCATTGATCCGCGCCGTGCACGATCTGGGCCTGTCGTTCGGCCTCTGGGTCGAGCCGGAGATGGTGAGCCGCGAGAGCCAGTTGTACCGGGCCCATCCCGATTGGGCGCTCGGATACCCGGACGAAGCGACCCCCACAGGGCGCCATCAGCTGGTGCTCGATCTCGGCAATCCGGAGGTCCGGGATTACCTGTTCGAAGCGCTGTCCAGGCTGCTGACGCCCGGCGGCATTGATTACCTGAAATGGGATTGCAACCGGGAACTCTATCCGGCGACCCACAACGGAAGGATGCGCGCCACCAAGCAGGTGCTTGGACTGTACGCGCTCTTCGACCGTCTGCAGGCGGCGTTTCCGGAACTGGAAATCGAAAGCTGCGCCAGCGGCGGCGGGCGCATCGATTTCGGCATCCTGCCGCGCGTCATGCGCTTCTGGGCGAGCGACGCGACGGACGCGCAGGACCGGATCCGCATTCAGGACAGCCTCTCGCGCCATATTCCTCTGGAGCTGATGGGCAGCCATGTCGGCCCGTCGCCCAACCCGATTACCGGACGCGCCTTTCCGATGGCGTTCAGGGGCCTCGTTTCGCTGTTCGGACATTTCGGTGTCGAACTCGATCCGGCGAAACTGAGCGACGCAGACCGCACCGCGCTGGCTCAGGTCATTGCGCTGCACAAGCAGGTGCGCCCCCTTGTGCATGGCGGAACCTACCGGGTTCTGGGCGCGGCGGATCCGGCGGTGCACGTGTCGACAATGACCCATCCCGGCACCGGAGACTTCCTGCTGCGTGTCCTGAGGACCGGCATGTCCGCCTATCCCGTTCAAGCCAGGATCGCCATCCCCGGTCTGCCAGAAGGCGCACAGTACGCCGTACAGGAACTCGTTCCGGGTACGGAGGACGGGAAGGACATTGGCGTGCATTCTGCCGCCGCGCTGGCCTGGACCGGACTGCACGGCGATCCGCGCCGGCCCCATCATGGCCGGCTTTTCAAATTCACTCGAATCCGGTGAACGCTCCCATGAAACTCGGTGTCTGCTATTATCCCGAACATTGGCCCGAATCCGATTGGGCCGACGATGCACGCATGATGCGGGAGGCGGGCCTCACGCATGTCCGGATCGGCGAATTCGCCTGGTCCAGACTGGAGCCGCGCCAAGGCGTGTATGACTGGGACTGGCTCGACAAGGCGATCCACGTGCTCAGTTCGGCCGGACTCGAGATCACGCTGGGCACGCCCACCGCGACACCGCCAAAGTGGCTCGTTGATGCACATCCCGACATCCTGCCGGTCGACGAAAACGGGCATCCCCGGAAATGCGGATCACGGCGGCACTATTGTTTCTCGTCGGCCACCTACCGCGCTGAGAGTTCCCGCATCGTTGAAGCCTTGGCCCGCCGTTACGGGAACCATCCCGGCGTGACGATGTGGCAAACGGACAACGAGTATGGCCATCACGGATCGGACGAGAGCTTCTCGCGGGACGCCATTCTGGCATTCCGCGGCTGGCTGGAAGCGCGGTATACGGATATTGCCGCGTTGAACGCGGCCTGGGGAACGGTGTTCTGGTCACAAAGCTACAATACCTTCGACGAGGTCGATCCGCCTTGTGCGACCGTGACGGAGGCCAACCCGTCGCACCGGCTGGACTGGCGGCGGTTCTGTTCGGACCAGATGTGCAGTTTCAACCAGCTTCAGGTCGACATCATTCGGCGTCACAGCCCCGGACGCGCCGTCACCCATAACTTCATCGGCGACTTTTTTCGCCTGGATCACCGCGACATCTCGCGCGCTCTGGATGTGGCGACCTGGGACAGCTACCCCATCGGCCTGCTCAGTGAAAGTCAGTCTCCGGAAGAACGAAAGGTGCGGTGGCTACGGGCCGGGGATCCGGATTTCGCCGCCTTCAATCATGATGTCTTCAGGGCGTGCGCGCCGCGTTGGGCGGTCATGGAACAGCAACCCGGACCGGTGAACTGGGCGACGTACAACGCCGCCCCGGCGCCGGGCATGGTGCGGCTCTGGACGTGGGAAGCTTTCGCGCACGGGGCGGCCTTCGTAAGCTATTTCCGCTGGCGCCAGGCGCCGTTCGCTCAGGAGCAGATGCATGCGGGCCTCCTGGCGCCGGACCGGACGCCGCAGCCGGTGCTGGACGAGATTTGTGAGGTCGGGCGTGAAGCATCACTCATCGCGGGCCTGACGCAGCATAAGGCAGAGGTTGCGATCCTCCTCGACTATCCCGGCTTGTGGCAACATGAAATCCAGCCGCAGGGCAACCGCTTCGGGCCGCTGGAACCGAGCCGGACGGCTTACACGGCCTGCCGGCGCCTTGGCCTGGATGTGGATTTCGTGTTCAGCGACACGCCGCTGGATGGCTACAGGATAATCCTTGTACCGAGCGTGCCTCTGCTGTCGGGCGAAACGTGCGAGGCCCTCAAGTCCTCGGGCGCGCTCGTCTTCGCGACGGCTTTGACGGGATCGCGCACAGACTGCGGGCAAATCCCGGCCGGACTTGCGCCGGGCGTTCTGGCGGAAGCGTTTGGCGTGCGGGTTGAATCGCTGGAGACTTTGCCGCCGTTTGAAAAGATCGGCATCCGGATCAATGACGAGGCGTTCAGCGCCGGCCGGTGGCGCGAGCGGATCACGACGGCCGCAGACGTGCGCGCCCGCTTTGCAAACGGCGAGCCGGCCTGGGTGCGCAACGGGCGGTTTCAGTATGCCGCTTTCTGGCCGGGCGGCGACTTGATGGTGGAGCTGGTCAAGCGGTTGTGCGGCGAGGCCGGCGTGCCCTGCCGCGATACCGGTCCCGATCTTCGCCTTCGGCGCGCTGGGGATATCCAGTTCGCCTTCAACTATGGACCGGGTCCGCAAGACCTCCGGCGGGTCGGCGCGCCGCCGGAGGCCGGAGTGTACCTGATCGGAGGGCCGGATCTTGCCCCCCATCAACTTGCCGCCTGGAAGGCAATTCCGGCCAGTTGATCGCTTGCGCGCGGCCTGAAGTCAGAACCGGAGTACGCCTGACGCACCGATGTAGTGGACGGCGCCGCCCTCGGAGAGTTCGACGTCATAGGAGAGACGCGCCGTGAAGATGTCGGAACTGCTGTTCAGGGAAAACCCGCCGATGGCGGCGGTGCCGGCCGTCTCCTGTGATTCGATCAGGAATGTCTCGTCTCCGTTCGCGAACCGAGCCGTGGTGCTGTAAGGCGAATCCAGAAGCTGATGACGCACGCCCATGCGGACTTCCGGAAAGACCTTGAACAGACCATTCTGGAAATCCCATTCCTTGCCGAGCGCGAGGAGCGCCGAGACTGCGGCCCGGTCAGATTCTGTAGATCCGATGTCCAGGGCGAGGTCGGCATAGCGAAGTGCGGTCTCCTTGTACGCATCCTGCTGAAGACGGAAGTACTCGGCAGAAAGTTCGGGCCGGGCATAGAAGCTGCCAGCGCGGAATTCGGTTCCAGCCGCCACGGTGGCTGCAAGGCTATAGCCCTGCCATTCACCGCTCATCGTATCCGAAATGTCCTGACCGTCCAGCACATCGGAATCGGTCCGGAAGTTGTCGGGTTCGCCAAAGATCACGTTGAGCTCGCGCGAACTGCTGAAACTGACTTTGGAAGCCTGAGCCGCGCCGCGCAGGAACGCATTGTCAAATTTCTTGAGTGCGTAAAGGCCGAGGCCGGTGCCGGTTGTCGAAACCGGTTTGTCACCGCCGCTCTTTTCCTCGTACCGTCCGGAGCTGAAGTTCATCATCACACCGAAGGCATCGAGCCCGGCCACTGGAAGGTCGATCCCGGCCGAAACGGCGAAGCCTGAGCCATTGTAGCCGGGGATGTTGATATCGGTCTTTACGTCGCTGAAGGTGAAGCTCTCCTGGATCCAGGCTTTCGGCGCGCGTCCCGGCGAGGCCGCCAGCAGGTTCATCTGGTCTGCGAGCGCGCCAAATGCAGAGCTCGTTTGTGAATTGAGGAAGGAGATCGACGCGTCGGAGCGCTGTGGCAGCAGTTGATTGTAGGCCTGGGAGAAATCTTTCTCGGTCGAGATCGAGGCAAAAACCTCGCTCAACCGGTCCGACGTTCCGAACAGTTCCAGCACGGCGCCGTAGGCCGACGACTCGTTGACGTCGAGTTCCAGTTCGGATGCGGTCTTCAGCCGGTAGACGAGGTCAAGCGTATCGGAATCTCCCTCCGTCAGCTGGAGTTCGGCCAGGTAGATGAAGGGCGCGTCGTCGGTCAGCGAGATGTCGCTCAGGTCGAGGCTGTCGGAGAGGTTGTCGGCCTGGATGATCGTGTAGACGGACGATTGGTCGAGGACCCGGGTGAAAATCGGTGAAATCGTCACGCCGGATGCGATGGAGACGGTTCCGGTGACGTCAAACACGGGTTCGGAGGTCGCCGTCGACGGATCGATCTCGAGGATCAGCTCGGTACCGCTGCCAAGGGACAGGCTGCTCGCTGTGATCGACGAGCCATAGTCCAGCCGGATGCGGGAAGCGGAGATGTCCACGGCCAGCTGGCTGCCGGAATTGGTCAGCGTGCCGGCATAGGTGGCGCCATCCGACAATGTAAAGGATGATGTGCCGCTTGATCCAAAGGAGACATCACCGGTCAGCACGGCGCTGTTCGTCAGGAGCAGGCTGCTGGAGAGGCCGTCGAAGGACACATCGCCGTCAATCGTTGTGTCGCTGGCCGTCAGCGTGTTGGTACCCTCCGCGAACGAAACGTCTCCGGTCAGCGTTCCGCCGTCGAGGATGAGCTGGTCGTCTCCCGATCCGAACAAAATGTTGCCGATGATGCTGGGGTCGAGCGTATCCAGCGCGTTGATTTCGTCGTCGCCGTTGGCATCGTAAGTTGCTTCCCGCTCGTATTGATGGAGCGTGACGCCGGTTGTGTTGGCAGACAGATCGAACGCAACGCCATCCTCGCGTACGGTCAGGTCGATGCTGTCCGTCAGGTAATAGGCGTTGATCGTCCCGGTGTTGGTGATCGAGCTCAGCGTGCCGGAGAGGTCCCGAACGGCGTAGACGCTGCCGGCGTTTCCAGTCGCGCGCGACGTGATCGCCCCGGAGTTTACGAGGCTTGAAAGCGACGCGGTGCTGACAATGTCGAGCGCCACCGACGTCGTGTCGGTTTCGGAAGCAATCAGCGCCTGGATTGTGCCGGCGTTGACCAGGGTCGGCACTTGCGTATTCGTTCCGAGCAGAATGCCGGTTGCATTCGCTTCGTAGGCGGAAGACGTGATCGTGCCGCTGTTGTAGAATCCGCCGTTGATAAGGGTTGAATAGCTGCTGCTCGTCGATCCCAGGATCGCCACGGCGAGACTGTCAAACCCGACATTGGTGCCATACGCGCCAATCGTTCCCCGATTTATCAGCCCGTAGTCATAGGCAAACTGGATGAGCGTCTCGTCGGTGTCGTCGTCATCATCGTCATCCAGCGTGTCGCGGACCGTTTCCAGGACTTCGCCCAGGATCAGGTCTTCCGTCGCGGTTCCGTTCCAGTCAGCGCTGATCAGAAGGGCGGGGGCGGAGCCGTAGCTGGTGATGGTGGCGGTTGCCCGGTTTTCATTGAAATCTTCAATCGTGTCCTTCGTTTCGTCGTCGGATTCATCATCGCTCAAATCCGGATCGATGACGACACCGCTGACGAGGAGGCCTTGACCCAGGCTGCCGCCGATCACGACGGTGGGGCCGCCAATCAGCAACTCGTCAGCGTCCAGCCGGTCTTCGAGCGCGACCGTCGAACTGGTCACGAGCGCCGGGGCGACATAGTTCGAGTTGCTGTAGTAGACGAAGCCCGTGGACAGAAGGGACCCACCGATGGTCGTTGCGCCGGTCGCGCCTTCGTCCAGCCGGAGCGCGGTGGCGCCTTCGCCGACAACCGTTACGGATCCGCCGATGAGGACATCTCCATCGATCAATCCGGTGGCCGTTATGCCTTGGGCGTTCGTGCCGATGACGCTGACGGCGCCTCTCGCCGTGAGATCACCGGTGAGTGGACTGAGCAGGAGCAGGCCCGACGAGTCGTTGCCCTCCACGGCGAGCGATGAGCCTGAGATGAGTGAAATCGAGCCGGTCAGCGGCGCGCCGCTTCCTAACGTAATCGCAGATCGGGACGTCCCGATCGCAAGAACGCCGTCATCATCATCGTCATCGTCGGTGTCTTCGCGCGAGTAGTCCTCGGTGAGCGCGATGGATCCGCTGAGCGTGAGATTTCCGCTGACGCCAGGCACTATGTAGACGCCGGTCGTCGTGTCGGAGTCTTCAATGGTGATGGCGCCGTCGATCGTCACGTCGTTCGACGAGTCGAGGGTGACCGCAACGAAGCCCGGCGTGTCCGAGACCTCGATGGAGCCGTCATCCGTGATCACGAGATCGTCCGCCGCCCCATCGGCGAGGGTCGAGGTGCTGACCGGGGAGGTTGTGGTTGTGGTGATTTCGGTTGCGCGCGCCTGCTGCGCAGCCAGGGAAATCGAAGACACGCTGAGAACGAGCAGTTTTCGGAACAGATTCATGTTTTCTTTTTGGTCCACATAAGAGGACCCCCTCGGAGGCGTCGGACAGGCAATGTCGCCTTTCCGGAGGTGGGGGAACGACCGGAAAGGCTGGCCTCCGAGGGGGGCGGCAAGGTCGTGAGGGTGGGGAAGGACCCGTGCCGGTAAGGCCGTTTCTGGAGCCAGTTGCGTGCAAATGTGTGCCGCGGCGCGCGTGTTCCGTGCCGGGATTGTGTCACGGTGACAAAAACGGCGCGTTGCAGGCCCCGATCCCGCAGAGTCCGGCAATCTTGTACACTTTGTAATCTCGCGGACCGGCCGCCCTCCAACGCTCCGTCCCCGGTGCGACAAGGATCGCCGGGTTCGCGGCAAACATCCGACACGGGTTTCTGCGCCTGTTCCGATGAAAGGCATGGATTCAGCGGATGAACATTTACACGCGGTCGTTTGAACAAGCCGGGCGCACGTCCCCGTTAACCGGCCCGGCTGCGCTGGACGCGTTTACCAGCCCGGGTTCGCTCCGGTTGATGGTGCGCAACGGGGAGCGCAACTGGACGGGTGGTCCGATCACGGTTCTGGTCTGGGAAACCCAGGCAGGCTTTCCCTGGACACGCAAGCTTGCCCGCCGGGTCGGCCAGATCGATCCGGCCGCCGGCCAGCGTTCGGTGGTGTTCATGGGGCTCTCGCCGGGCCTCGTGGCCGTGACGGCCTATGCCGGCGGCGACAGGCTGGGCCTGATCCCGAAGATCCTGTTCGGCATGCCGACCCAGCCGCTGTTTCTGGCCAAGGGCGGCCCCTCTCTTGCAGGACGGCGGTTTTCGGATCACGCGATCCCGCTTCGAGAGAGCACGATCATTGAACTGAAGCTTGCGCGTGCGGAGCGCCCGGTTGCGCAATATAGAGATGGAAAGAAGCATGATTCCCGAGCCAGCGAGCCTCGATCGCATGAAACAGCCGCCCGCACAGGCCACAGATCTTCCCAGGCTTCTGGTCGTCGATGACGACTGGAACATCCGGGATAGCCTGAAACGCTTTTTCACGTCCCAGGGCTTTGAAGTCGATACCGCTGAAAACGCGATGGCCGCGCGGCGCAAACTGCACGAGCAGCCCCCGGAACTGGTGATCCTCGACATCATGATGCCGGGCGAGGATGGCCTCAGCCTGTGCCGCAGCATTGCCGAATTGAAGACGATCCCGATCGTTCTGGTCAGCGCCAAATCCGAAGAGATCGACCGGATCATCGGCCTGGAAATCGGGGCCGACGACTATCTTGCCAAGCCCTTCCACCCGCGGGAGTTGCTGGCCCGCGTGCGCGCGGTGCTCCGCCGGCTTGAATTCAGCATGCAGGTGTCCGCCCCTGAGGATTCCAACCAGTTCTTCGAGTTCGACAAATGGGTGCTTGAAGTTCCGAAGCGCCGCCTGCGGCGCAGCGACGGCGTCATCGTACCCCTGAGCGCGACCGAGTTTGCCCTGCTGATGGTGTTCTTGCGCAATCCGCGTACGGTTCTTTCGCGCGACCGGATTCTTGACCTCACGAGGATCAGCGACTCGGACGTCTTTGATCGAAGTGTCGACAGCCAGATCAGCCGGTTCCGGCGGAAGATCGAAAGCGATCCCAAGGATCCCTCCATCATCAAGACGGTCTGGGGCGGCGGATACATGTTCGATACCGACGTGCGCCGGATATGAGGCGTCTGTTCCCTGACACGCTGCTGACGCGGTCCATCCTGATGATGGCGGCCGCGCTGGTCCTTGCGCAATGCATCGCCATCCTCAGTTTCAAGTTGATCGCGGAAAACCTGTTCACCGCCATGCAGCGGTCGGCACAGATCGAGGCGTCGATCCGGGTGCTGGATCTCGCCGGCCGATCCACGGACGTTACCGCATTTACGGATGAAGTGATCGGGCTGGAAGGGGTTCAGTTCGTCCGCTTGCATACGCAATCCCATGTCGATGCGGACAGCGAACTTGGCCGCGAGATCCGCGCGAAGTGGGAAGTACCGGCCGGCGGCATGGGACCCGTTAGCGGGTTCCTGATCGGGCACATGTCCCGGAATGCTCCGAGGGGGCGCGGGCCGGGACCGGGAGCGGGTGAGCCGATGGGAGATTTTCCTCCGGGGCGGGAGGGCATGCACGGCGCCGAGGCTGAAATGCCGAAGCCCTGGTCACCTGACCGGTTCGAACATGGCCGTGGCTTTCCTACGCCGCTTTTGATTGTCGCCCTGGAATTCAAGGACGGCGGCTGGGCCAATGTACTTGTCTCCAGCAACCCTCTGCGCGCGCCTCCCATCATTCCATTCATCTTCATGCTGTCGCTCTCGCTGCTTGGGGTCGGCACGGCGGCGGCGCTCGCTGCGCGCTGGTTGTACAAGCCGCTCAACAATCTGGCGTCCGCGTCCATGGCGCTGGAGCGCGGCGAGAAGCATACACCGCTCCCGGTATCCGGGCCGCGGGATGTGCGAAACGTGATGGAGGCCTTCAATGCGATGGCGACGCGCCTCGAGGCGACGCTGCAATCGCAGCAGGATGTGCTGGTTGCCATCGGTCATGATCTGCGCACGCCATTGACGGCCCTGCGGATCCGCGCAGCGATGATCGAAGACGTGGTCGAGCGGGAGAAGGTGGAACGGTCGCTTGATCAATTGCAGAGCCTCACGGAGGCTGCACTGCAGGCTGGAACGCATAATCTCCACACGGAGGACAAGGAGATTCTTGAACTTGGCGCGCTGACCGAGAGCCTCTGCGACGATTTGCGGGACATTCACCTGCCTGTGACATGCGAAGAAACCCCAGGCCAGTTCCTCGTCGCCGGTTGGTCCGACGACCTGACCCGGGCATTACGAAACATTATCGAGAACGCCGTGCGATATGGTGAGCGGGCCCGCGTGCGCTTGCGCGCAGAGGGCGGCTTCTACCTGGTCGAGATCGATGATGACGGCCCTGGTGTGCCCGATGCGGACATGGATGTGATCTTCGGGCCGCTGGTTCGCCTTGAAAAATCAAGGAACAAGGACACGGGCGGGCATGGGCTCGGGCTCCACATCGCGCGCAACGCCGTGGTCGCCCATGGCGGGCAGATCACGCTGGAAAACCGCCCGGAAGGCGGATTGAGAGTTTCCGTCGCCTTGCCCGCCTACACCCCGTAAGCGCCTTGCAGGCCCAATTGTGGCGCGCTGACACAGGCTTTCGCAGGCCCGGCAAATGTCGGTCAAGAGCGGCGTTCTAAGCATGGACATGAACAGTGACCGCACTGTCGCCTGCCACAGCAGGTTTCCATCGCGTCTTGGAATGTTTGACCGTGAAACGACTTGTACTTCTACTCTCGGCGTTCGGGCGTTTGCCGTTCGCGCTTTCCTTCGGCCTTGGCGCCTCTGCAGCAGGATTTTGCTTGCCGGCCCAGGCGCAGCAAACCACCGCGCTCGAGGGCACGATCCGGTCTGTCCTGGTTGAGGGCAACCAGCGGATCGAAGCGCGCACGGTTCAATCCTATCTGCTCTTTGAAGCGGGCGACACCTTTGATGCGGCGCGCTTGGACCTGTCCCTCAAGACTCTGTTTGCCACCGGCCTTTTTTCCGATGTCGCCATCGACCGGCGTGGGGATGATATCGTCGTGCGGGTTGCCGAAAATCCGATCGTCAACCGGGTCGTCTTTGAGGGCAACAAGGCGCTGAAGGAAGACAAGCTGCGCGAGGAAGTCCAGCTCAGTCCGCGCGCGCCGTTCACGGCAGCACGTGTGACCCAGGACATGAACCGCATGCTGGAGATGTACCGCCGGGCAGGACGCTTCTCCGCCCAGATCAAGTCGGAATACAAACCGCTGTCGCAAAACCGCGTCGATGTTTACTTCGTGATCGATGAAGGCGAAACCAGCGGCGTGCGGGGTATTTCATTCATCGGGAACCGCGCCTTCTCCGACGACCGGCTGCGCAGCCAGATCGCAACCCGGCAGACCCGGCTTTGGCGGTTCTTCAGCTCCAACGACAACTACGATCCGTCGAGGCTCGAGTATGACCGGGAACAGTTGCGCCAGCTCTACCAGGACAACGGATACTACGATTTCCGGATCGTCTCGGCCGTTGCCGAAATGGCGCCGGGCAAGAATGACTTCTTCATCTCCTTCGCCATCGAGGAAGGTGAGCCCTACACGTTCGGCGACATCAAGGTCGAAACATCGCTTTCGAAGCTGGACGCCGCTGCCTTGTCGCGCGTGGCGCCCATCACGTCCGGCGCGGTGTACCAGGGCGGAAAGATCGAGGAAACGATCGACGCGCTGACCTACGCGGCCGGCGTGGCCGGCTATGCGTTTGTTGATATCCGTCCTGTCGTCACGGCGGATCCCGAGACGCACAAGGTCGACATCACCTTCGTGGTGGATGAAGGCCCGCGCGTCTACATCAACCGGATCAACATCGTAGGCAACACATCAACCCTTGACCGGATCATCCGGCGCGAGATTCGCATTTCGGAAGGCAGCGCGTTCAACCGGGTTCTGCTGGACCGGTCACGCAACAGGATCCGGGCGCTCGGCTTTTTCAAGGATGTCACCATTGAAGAGACAACGACCGGTGAGGACGACCGGACAGACGTGACCTACCGGGTCGAGGAGCAATCGACCGGCGAATTGACCTTCTCCGCAGGCTTCTCGTCCAGCGATGGCTTCCTGTTCGACGTGGGACTGGCGCAGGCAAACCTTCTCGGAACGGGACGCTCTGCCGCCGCCGACATTTCGCTGACCACCCGCCAGAAAGTGGCCTCTGTAAGCTTGACGGAACCGCGCTTCCTCGATCGGAACATGTCGGCGGGCATTCAAGCCTGGTTGTCCGAAACGGACTATTCGGACATTTCCAACTACCAGTCTTCGTCTTACGGCATCGGGTTCAACACGGCCTTTCCGATCTCCGACCGGACGCAGCTGGGGCTGCGCTATCGGCTTCAATATGACTCGGTCGATATCAACGATCAGAACATTGTCATTGATCTCGAGGGAAATCTCGTCGCCACCTCCATCCGCGATGCGGACGGCACCGTGCATCAGCCCACCGCCGCCGACCTGACGAGCTCGGAAGAGCTGTTGGTCGATGTGTGCGACTCCCGCTATCTGCTCAGGGATTCCAGCTGCACGAGCGAGTCAGACGGGCTCGCATCCGTGCTTGGCTATTCTCTGAACTGGGACAACACGAACGATCCGATCGAACCCACGCGGGGCTGGAAACTTCTTCTGGCGCAGGATCTCGCGGGCTTCGGCGGCGATGTGCAGACGTTTAGAACCGAGGCTTCAGCGTCGACGTATTACGGGTTCACCAAGGCCTTGCGGGCCTCGGTGCGGCTCTCGGCAGGCCACATCCAGCCTTGGGGCGATGACATGACGGTCCGCATCAACAACCGCTTCTTCCGCGGGGGATCGACCTTCCGGGGATTCGACGCAGCCGGTCTCGGTCCGCGCCAGGTGGTGCGCTACTTCGATGCCGATACCGGAGAGGAAGTGCGCATGACGCGCGGCAATGCCCTCGGCGGCAACTTTTACTATCAGGGAACGTTCGAACTCACCTTGCCCAACTACATGCCGGAAGAGTACGGCATCGACAGCGCGTTCTTCGTCGATGTCGGCGGCGTCGGCACATTGTACAGCCAGGACATTGTCGCGCCGGTCGAGTACACGGACTCGTCGACCGGCTACAATGTGCTGCAATACTCAGAGACCGATCCGTCCTTGCGCGCTTCAGCCGGCCTCAGCGTCATGTGGGATTCGCCCTTCGGCCCGCTCCGGTTCGACTTTGCGCACGTGCTCAAGAGTGAAGACTATGACCGGACCGAGGCGTTCCGCTTCTCGACATCGACCCGGTTCTGAGCGGGCGTGCCTGGGTTCAGCCGCCGGGTCCCGGCAGCAGTTTGCGGTAACCCGCAATCTGCTGGTCCAGGAGGGGCTTGCCTGCCGGCGTCGCTGCCCCCGACAATACCAGCGCATAGCCAAGGCCGATGGTGGCAAGCAGGTCATTCGTCGGCAGGGCACCCATGGTCCAGGACAGCATGGCGCCGTTGCCGAGATGCGAGAGCGTGCGTTCGAGGAGCTCGGCCGGCACATCCTTGCTCAGAAATCCGTCTTCCTGCGCCATGCCCAGCAGCCAATGCCAGGCGGCTCGCGTCTGCGCCTGACGCTCGGGTGTGTCGAGACCCGTTCCGTCGTCTCCGTTTGATCCGAGGACCGCTTTCGTCAGGGGCCGGTAGAAATCTGGATCTTCGACGAAATAGCTTATGCCGAGGGCATGGGCCTTGAAAATGCGGTCAATCGAATTGGAGACCTTGAGGCTCTTGAACCGGTGCACGAAGTCGCGCTCGTCCTCAAGAACCGCCATCACCACGGCACGCTTCGATCCGAACAGGTTGTAGGGTGTCGCCACGCTGACTTCAGCGCGCTGGGCGATCATCCGCATGGAGAGGTTCGTGTCGCCGGTTTCCCGGATGAGATCGCGAGCGGCCCGCACGATCTTCAGGCGGCGGTCGGCTTTCGCCTGTTCGCGCCGGCCGATATCGGTGAGGGTTGCTGGCGCCGTCATGCGGCGAGCCTTGCAGCTTCCGGCGCACGGATCAGATCGGCCTTGTAGTCGAGTTTGAGGGCCTGCATCATGTCCTGGCGTTCCGGCCCGGCACTGGGCGGATAGGCGGCGGCGTTGAGTTTCTTGCCGCGCGCCCAGTAGTACAGAACGGTGGCCAGATTGTTCGGCTTGCCGAGCCACTTGTCCGGGTGTTCCAGCATGTGGAATCCCCGCATCGCTTCCCGCAAGAGACGGACATCCGAGCGCACCGCGATGCGGATGCCATCATCGACGAAGCTCTGCATCAGCTTGGCCTTGAACTTCGGCTTGAAGCCGGGCGTGAGCGTCTCACGGGCGCGCTTGATCGCGGAGCGGTCCTGCCGGCGCTGGGTGAGATAGAAGGGGCGCAGTTCGGCTTCGAGACGCTGTTGGAGCAGAATGGCGCGCTGAGCCGGATCAGCGGTCTCGTCCAGCGTCCGGCGGAGGAGCTGCGCGCCGACAGCGGCGAAGGAGCAGCCGCGGCCATACAGTGGATTGGTGCGGACCAGCGTGTCGCCGAGGGCGAAGTAGCCGCGCGTGGCGGGCTTGCCGTCGACGACCATGTCGCGCCATCGACTGACGAGATCCCCCATGCCAAAAACCTTGCTGGTCGGCTCCGAACGGGTATCGTTCGTCCACGGATGGAGACCGGGAAGATTCAGTGTGATCTGGTGGAAGATTTCCGGATTGAGGATCGACTTGCGCAGTTCGAGTTCGACTTCGGGCAGGGCGATGGTGATGGAGAAGTTTCCATTGTCGCCCGGGAAAACGCCGTACTTGAGATAGCCGAGATCGCCGGTGGCGGGCGGGTGTTCGTTGCGGTCGGGTTCGGCTTGGCCGGGCTTCAGGCGGTAGTGCTTGGTGAAATAGAGAATGCCGGCATCCTCCTTTTCCTCGCGGACGTTGGCGCCTTCCTCGACAAGCTGGTCGAAGGTGAAGCCGCTCTTGCCGGACGCATCGACGATGATGTCGGCGGTGAGCGTGACGTCGGCGCCGTCCTGTTCGCCCGTGACGCCGGTGACGTCGATGACACCATCCGCGCCCTTCGAGGTAACGAGGCGCCGGACCAGGAAGCCGGAAAGCAGGGTCACGTTGCCGAGCGTTTCGACATAACGGCGCATGGCGAACTCCAGCGTCGTGCGGCGGCTGGTGATGAAGGTCAGTTCCTCATCCTGCGGCAGGGCCGAATAGCGCGCCTGCTGGGGTGGGGTGAGCATGTTGTCGAATGTCAGTTCACGGACGCCGAGCGCCTTCAGCTGTTCGAGCAGCTGCGGGTGTTCCGCCTTCATGATGGTCCGCAGGCGCGCCAGGAAGGCGTGACTTTGCCGGACATGACCGACACCCGTGCGGCGCCAGTCACGGAAAAGCTGGTCCGGGTCATGGCTTTCGATGGGGCCGTCACGTTCGAGCAGCGTGATGGCGCGCCCGCTGGGGGCCAGCATCAGGGCGGTACAGAGGCCGGCAATGCCGGCGCCGATGACGAGAACTGTTTCACGTGTTGACATGGGTCTGGCCGTTCAATCGATCTGCTTGAGGAATTCCAGAATGGCTTCGTTGACCGCTTCGGGGGCTTCCTGCTGGGTCCAGTGACCGATGCCCGGGATCATCCGGTTGATCCGCAGATCCTTCACGAAGTGCGGCATCATCTCGATGGCGGCGGCCGCCATCATCACCACGCCGTCATTCGTGCCGGCCACGAACATGGCAGGCTGCCGGATCTCGGTCGGGGCGTCTTTCGTGAGCTCCCAGTAGAGGTCGTGGTTGCGGTAGTAGTTGAGCGGGCCGCGCAGGCCGGCGCGGGAGAATTCTCCAGTGAAGAAATCGAGGTCAGCCTCGGTCAGCCATTTCGGGAGGCTCTGCGGTTCCGGCATGTTCGAGAACATGTCGTCATTCTCTCCCTTCACGGGAAGCGAGGCGAGGTCCGTTTCGCCGCCGCCGAGTACAAGGAATTTCTTGAGGCACATCCGGATGTCGCGCTCGAATTCAGCCTCGGCGACGCCCGGTTCCTGGAAGTAGAGCTGATAGAAGAACTGGCCCTTGAACATTTCGCGCAGCATCGGCATCGGCTGCACCGGTGAGCGGGGCATGAAGGGGACAGATAGTCCGCCCACGGCGCGCACGACGCCCGGATGGTTGAGCGCGCAGGCCCAGGCGGTCGGGGCGCCCCAGTCATGGCCGATCACGATGGCATTTTCATAGCCGAGCGCGGGGATCAGCCCGATGATGTCCTTGACGACTTCGGACTGACAATAGGCTGTGATCTCGGCCGGCAGGTCGCTCTTGCCATAGCCGCGCATGTCCGGCGCAACGACATGGTAGCCGGCCGCGGCGAGCGGCGCGAACTGGTGGCGCCAGGAGTACCAGGATTCAGGAAATCCGTGGAGCAACAAGACGAGGGGGCCTTGGCCCGCCTCGGCGATGTTCAGGGAGATTCCGTTCGTGGCAATCCGGCGCTGCGTGATGCCTGGCCAGCTCATGCCGCCACCAGCGGGCGCGTGTCCTGCTTCTCGCCCGGAAGGACCGCGCCGCGCGTTTCGGCATTATATCCTGCCTGGGCTGTCCAGGCGACGCCGCCGCCGACGATGACCGTGTCGACGCCAAGCGCATCACGGACATACCGGCTTCCGTCGCCGGGGACGTCCTGAACGAAGACTTCCTCGCCGCGATTGATCGTTTGCGGATCAAATACGACGATGTCGGCGATGTAGCCCGTCTGAAGCAGGCCGCGTTCCGGGATCCCCCAGATGCTGGCGGTGTCAGAGGTGATCTTCTTGACGGCGGACTCGATGCTCATGGCATTCAGGTCACGGACGAAGTGGGCGAACAGGTAGCCCGTGTCTCCGTAGGTCGAAAAGGAGAGGATGTGTGCGCCGCCATCGCTTGCGCCGATGTGGACGCGGGGGTGCTTCAACAGCGTGCCCACGCGCTCGTCCGAGTTGTGGCCCATGTCGGCCGCCAGGAAGTGGGCGTCGAGGTTTTCCTCGATGGAGAGGTCGATCATCACGTCGATCGGCGTGGTGCCCCGCGCAGCGGCAATTTCGCCCACGGTCATGCCGACATATTTCTGGTTCGCTTCGGTCTGCACGAGGCGCAGGCGCAGGTTCGGCCAGAGGGCGGCGTAGACAGCGGATTCGGCGACGAGTTTCTCGCGGATTGCCGGATCCTTGAAGGCAGAAACGATTTGTTCCGGCGTGCCGAAGCGCATGATCTTGTACCAACCCGGCAGGCGGATGAACAAAAGGCTCGGCACGGCGAAGCAGAAGCTGATGTCGATGGGGCGGGTTTGCACCTGTGGCCAGACGCGGGCGCCGCGGGCGAACTGTTCATCAACCCGGCGCATCACGCGGTCGACGGCATCGACGTTGTCGGCATTGACGAAGAGCGGGGAGAAGGTGGTCGGGATGGCGTATTTCAGCGACAGCTCGGCCAGCTGGTCAAGGCGGGCGATCGTCAGGTCGGCGTCATAGAACTCCGGGACAATCTGAAGGATGCGGCCGTACTCGCCGAGCACGCTGGCAAAGGCTTCGATTTCGGACGCGTCCGCGTAACGGCTGGGGACGGGCTGGAGCTTTTCGTCCATGTCCACATAGCTGGTGGACAGGCCAATCGCGCCGGCGTCGAGACATTCGCGCAGGACGCCCTGCATGGCGGTGATTTCATCCGGCGTCGCGGTGCGTTCCGTTGCGGCGTCGCCCATCACCCAGAGGCGGATGACCGAGTGGCCGACGAGCGGCGCGACGTTGATGGCGAGGCCCTTGCGGATGCGCGTGATGTATTCGGCGAAGGTTTCCCAATCCCAGACGACGCCTTCCTTGAACGCCTTGTAGGGCATCTCTTCGATCTGGTTGAACATCCCGACGAGCTTCATGCGATGTTCGGTTTTCAGGGGCGCGAGCGAGAGCGAGCAGTTTCCCGGCACGATGGTGGTGACGCCGTGTGACAAGGCGGGCTTGGCATAGCCGTCCCAGAGCAGTTGGGCATCAAAGTGTGTGTGCGGATCAATGAAGCCCGGAGCAACAACCTTGCCGGCGGCGTCAATTTCGGTCCGGCCCTTCTCGGAGACGCGTCCGATCCGGACAACCCGGTTTCCGGACAGAGCAACATCCGCCTGGAAGGATGGCATGCCGGTTCCATCAACAACGCGGCCGTTTCTGATCACGAGATCGTACATTCGAGAGTCCTCCATTACTTTTTTGTGTCTTGGGTTTCGGCAAAGCGGCCGGACGAGGCGACCAGCGCATCGCGAACCTGTTCCCAGCTTTGCCCGATCAGGTCGTCCGGCGAGCTTGTGCCGCAAGATGCCAGCAATGTGCGGGCAGCAAATTCATCCAGGGTGATGTGAGACACCCCGCCGTTTTCATAGGCCAAGGTCACGACCAGTTCCGCGTCGCCATCATGGGCGGCGGCGATCTGGACCTGGCGGATGGTTGCGCCGCTCATGCCGAGGCGCGAGGCGGCTCTACAAAGATGACATCACTGGGCAGAATGGGGTTTGTGCCGCGAACGCCGCCAGCCGCTCCCGCGGCGCGCATGAAGACGTGCAGGTTCCAGCTCTGCAACTTCGACACCGCCTCGCCTTCCTCGACGTCCGGCAGGCAACGCGCCGCAATCGACTGCCAGGTGTCGCCCGGGCGCGGCAGCGTGGATTCGCGCACTATTGTCAGTTCATTTGCTGGCATTTCCTGATCCCTCCCGGCTTTTTTAAAACTAGAACACGTTTTAAAAATTCCAACAAGGGGCATGTTGGTGGCGTTCTGGCCGTCTTTATTCGCCGTCCCAGTTTCCGAGGGCCCGGAAGAGGGCGATGGCGTTCCGGCCCTGGTCGAGGCGGGCGGCGATCAGCTGCTGGCGGCTTGAATAGTTCTCGCGCTGGGCGTCGAGAACCGAGAGGTAGCCGTCAACACCTGACCGGAACCGTTCCTTCGACAGCGACAGGGTGACATCGGTATCCTCAACGAGCCGCGTCAGCGCGTCGAGGCGCGTGTCGATGGTGCCGGATACGGCGAGCGCATCGGCCGTCTCGCGGAAGGCGGACTGGATGGCGGATTCGTACTGGGCCAGCGCCGCATCGCGGGCTGCGGTCGCCGCAGTCAGGTTTCCCTCGCGCACGCCGCCGTCAAAGATCGGCAAGCTGATGTTCGGGCCAAAGCTCCATCCGCCGGTCCCGTCACCGCCGACAAGATCTGTCAGGTCGCTGCTGACATAGCCGGCGCTGCCGGTGAGCGAGATTGACGGAAAGAAAGCGGCACGCGCGGCGCCGATGCGCGCGTTGGCGGCGCGCAGCTGGTGCTCGGCGGCCATGATGTCCGGCCGGTCCAGCTGGATTTCCGCGGGCGCATTGACCCGCCCTCCGCAAACCAACGGCAGGGGGGTCAGCTGCGCGGCTTCG
>JBGSOU010000235.1:0-1726 GCA_041739025.1 Hyphomonas sp. | reverse complement strand
TCGCCGCCGCGCAGGCCGCCGCCCCGTCTGCGCGCGAGGGCTACATCACCACGTTCGGCATCGCACCGAGCCGTCCGGACACGGGCTTTGGCTATATCCAGACAGGCGCGCCCATCGACGGACAGGTTTCCCGCGTCGCCGCCTTCAAGGAAAAACCGGACGCCGCCACCGCCGCCGCCTATCTCGCCAGCGGCGCCTATAGCTGGAATGCCGGCATCTTCCTGTTCCGCCCGGAAACCATGTTGACCGAGCTTGCCGCCCATGCCCCGGCGATCCTCGAACACGCGAGCGCCGCCCTCGCCGGCGCGCGGGTCGACGGGACCTGCCATTATCTCGAGCCTGCCGCGTTCGCAGCCACGCCGTCCAACTCGGTCGACTATGCCGTGATGGAACACACCGCCCACGCCGCCGTCTACGCCCCGCTCGACTGCGCCTGGAGCGATATCGGAACCTGGGCGATGGTGGCCGAAGTGTCCCATCGCCAGAACGCGCCGCCGGTCATCGAGATCGATACCGCAGACTGCGTCGTGCATGCCGCCGACGGCCAGCTCGTCGCGCTCGTCGGGGTCGATGACCTGATCGTGGTCGCCGATGGCAACCGCATCCTCGTCACCCGCAAGAGCCGCTCGCAGGATGTCGGCGCAGTCGTGAAGGCGCTGAAAGCGCGCGGCCTGACGGATTTCCTATAAGCCGCTTCCTGAAATCGCGCCTGAACAGGCTGCGAATAGTCTGCTAGATCGAACGCCATGAGACCGGACGCCGCCGCCAGACAGCCCTCCCCGGAACTCGCCGGCGCGCTTCGTTCGTCGCGGCGGATTTTCTGGCATGCGGGCGGGTTCAGCCTGTTCGTCAACCTTCTGATGCTGACCGGGCCGCTCTACATGCTGCAGGTCTATGACCGGGTGCTGGCCTCCCAATCGGTCCCCACGCTCGTTGCCCTCACGCTCCTCGTCCTCGTGCTCTATGGCACGCTCGGCGTGCTCGAATGGGCCCGCTCGGGCCTGTTCAGCGTCGCCGCCTCGCGGTTCGAAGGCGAACTCAGCGGCCGGGCAGCCTCCGCCGCAATGGCGATCAGCCTGGTCGATCCGGGCCGCGCGTCGGACCGCCCGATCCGCGACCTGCGCCAACTTCGCCGCTTCCTCGGCGGGCCGGTACCGGGCGCCCTGTTCGATGCACCGTTCAGCCCGCTTTTCCTGCTTGTCCTGTTCATGCTGCATCCGTTGTTCGGGCTCTGGGCGGTCTTCGGCGCCGTCGTACTGGTGGCCATGTCCGTGCTCAACGAGCGCATCTCGGCGCGCCGGATGAAGGAAAGCGAAGACTTCGAACGCACCAGCCTCGCGCGCTCCGGCGAGATGACCCGCAACGCCGAAGTGCTGAAAGCGCTCGGCATGGGCGAGGCCGTGCGCCGGCGCTGGCAGACGATCTTCGATGGCAGTGACACCGCCTTCTCGCTATCGGGCCGCATTCTCAGCAGCTTCTCCTCCGGCACCAAGGCGTTCCGGCTGTTCCTGCAATCGGCCATTCTCGGCATCGGCGCCTGGCTGGTGATCCAGGGCGAAGCGACCGGCGGCGCGATGATTGCCGCCTCCATCCTGATGGGGCGCACGATCGCGCCGCTCGAACAGATCGTCGGCCAATGGCGCAGCATCGTCGCTGCGCGCGAGAACTGGACGTCGCTTACCCGGGCGCTCGGCGCGGTGCCTGCACCTGCCGCGCCAATGCCGCT
>JBGSOU010000178.1:0-2954 GCA_041739025.1 Hyphomonas sp. | reverse complement strand
TACCCGTCGCCTTCGGCGGAACTCCCAGCACCGTGCCCAGCACGCCGGCCGCGCCGTCGCCTGCGCGTCCCGTGACCTGGTCTACAAGGCGGCCTTTCAGCTCGGCCTCAAGGGCCGATTGAACACCGGAAAAGTCCGGTGTCACCTTCAACTGGTTCCAGCTGCCGGACAGGCGCACCGGCACCGGAATGCCGTTCAGCTGGACCACGGCGCCCTGGCCCTGGCCCTTCTTGTCGATCGCGGTGGCGAGGCGCACATCGAGCTTTTGTCCACCGATGTCGATGCTGCCGGTGCCGTCAATGCCAAGGGCCGGGCTTATCAGCTTCAGAAGGTCAACGCTCGCAACGCCGTTCTCGATCTTCAGTACGCTGTCGAACTTTGTGAAGTCGGTTTCAGCCGTCGGCGAAAGCACGTTGCGAAAGTCGATCGTGTTCAGCTTGCCGGTTGTGAACGCCGTCTGAAGCGACTGCGCACTGCGCACCATCTGCGTGACGTTGAGGCCCTTGAGGGCTCCCTCGTTGAGATTGGTCGAGACTTCGCCATTCAGCCCGCGCATCAACGCGTCCAGTGACGCGCCGCGCGTGGTGGCGTCAATCTTGAAGGCCCCGGTGCCGGCCAGTTTGTCGAAGCCGGCGAGTGTGCCGAGTAGGTTCGACATCGCCACGCTGTCGCCCTGCATGGCAAAGGAGACCGCTGGCACGGACGCGGCGCCGTCGACCGTCATCCGGCCTTCCCAGTTGCCGCCGAAGGCCTTGAACTTTGACAGGTCGGCATCGAGCTTGCCGTTCACCAGCTTGGCCGTCAGCGCCGCGTCGGTCAGCTTGACACTGCCCAGCGTGATCTGGGTCGTGGTGATCTGCAGGTCGGCGTCGGCCGCCGTGAGGCCGGCGAGGTCAAGCGTGTCCTTGCTCCAGGCCTGCAGCGGCTGGGCGGGCTTTGCCGTCTGGTCCGACGGCGCAAGGAACGGCGACAGGTCCAGCGAGCCCATGTTGAGCTTTCCGGTGAGGCGCGGCCTTTCGCCCGTCAGGTCGATGCCGGCATTGCCCTTGGCGGTGAGGTTGTCGAGCTTCAGGTCGAGCGCGCGGAGGGCAATGTTGCTGAAGCTGCCGCGCACGTCGCTGGTGGCGGCAAAGGTCTGCAGCGTGCTGCCAGGCTCGAGTTCGACATCGGCGGCAGCGAGCAAGGCGCGCAGCTGGCCGCTCGAGGCGGTGAGCTTGCCGTTCAGGTCGCCGGCACCAGCGAGTGCAACTTCGCCGCTATAGGCCGCCTGCAGCAGGTCGCCGTCATGCGTGAGGTCGATCCCGGTCAGCTTCAGCGCATCGGCGGGGCCGGCGAGGGTGCCGGTAAAGCTGACCTTTTCGAGTGCAGAGGCCGCAGGCAGGTCGAAGGAGAGCTGCTTGGCCAGTTCGCCGGCTTTCGGCGTGTCGAAGCTCAGCTTGCCGTCGAGTTGCGGCACGGCGCCGAGCGCCACGCCGCCTACATAGTTCGCGGTGATCAGCGGCCCCTTGAGGCGCAGCTTTTCGAAGGCGAGGGCGGGTTCGGCCAGCGCGCCCTTGAGGCTGCCTTCAATGTCCAGGGCGCCGAGGGGCGAAACATTGACCGGCAGTTCGAGCGCGGCGAATTTCGTCAGCGCTTCGATCTTCGGTGCATCGAAGCTGAAGCGGCCGTCGATGGTCGGCGCGGGGCCGAGATTGATCTTGCCGGAGAAGCTCGTCTTCGCGAGGTCCGAGGACTGGGTGAATTTCTCGACATTGATCGCCAGCGTTTCAAACGCGCCTGTGACATCGCCCTGGGCGTTGATCTTGCCGAGCTTGGCGATGTCGAAGGGCACCTCGATGCCGGCATAGTCGAGCAGGGAGCTGACCGCTTCGGAGCTGACATTGAAGCGGCCGTCGAGGGCGGGCAGGGCGCCGAGCGTGATGGCGCCGTCATAGCGCGCCTTGATGAAGGCCGTGCCGAGGGTTGCTTCCAGCTGCGCGGGCTTGCCGCTTGTGGCGGCGTCCAGCGAATCCAGATTGGCCGAAATGTCGAACCGCTGGCCCTGGAACAACCCGTCGGCGTTCAGCTCGAACGGCTCCGTCATCGAGGTCATGGCGGCGGTGAGGTCCAGTTCGCGCAGCTCGTAGCGGGTACCGGCGGCGGCGTCCTGGTAGGTGAGGCTGGCATTCTCGAGGCGCAGGTGTTCGACCGCGCCATTGAAGCCGCCGCCCGTCCCGGTGCCCGGTTCGGATGGTTCGGCCTCTTCCAGCACCCAGTTGGTCGCCCCATCCGCCTTCTTTTCCAGCGATACGGACGCATCCACGAAGGCGAGTTCGTAGACCTCCACGCGCTGGCCGAGCAGCAACGGCGCCCATTTCACCGCGCCGCGCAGTTCGCCAGCCTCGATCATGTAGGGGCCGTCGAAGCCTTCGGGGTTGGCGACCTTCATGCCGCCGACGCTGGCCGCAATGCGGGGAAACAGGGATAGACGCACTTCGCCGTCGAGCGTGACCTTGCGCTGCAGGGCCTCGCCGGCCGCCCGCTCGATCTGGGCCCGGTATACGGATTTCGGAATCAGGAAGGGCACGGTGGCGACCGCACCTATCAGGATAACAAAAATTCCACCTGCAATCAGGGCGATACGCTTCATGATCCGAATCCCTCTTTGGGTCCCGCTAGCACATGAGCAAATACTATGTCGCTTGAATGGCAGCTGAAGGACAAATGGCAGTATTCGGTCCTTTCGGGGGCACTGCAGGGCGCCCAACAGGACCGCTTGACCCGGCTGAACGACGCGATTAGAGAGGCGCTTCGCCCGAAGGGGCGGCCAGAAATGCGCGGGTGTAGCTCAGTCGGTTAGAGTGCCGGCCTGTCACGCCGGAGGTCGCGGGTTCGAGCCCCGTCACTCGCGCCATTCTTCACGGAATGAAAACCTCCCAAAGCCTTGATAAGATTGAACTTTAAGCTCTCCGCTG
>JBGSOU010000176.1:0-11400 GCA_041739025.1 Hyphomonas sp. | reverse complement strand
GCCGAACTTGCCGCCCGCCGCCGCAAGCTGATCGAGCAAGGCAAGCTGGAGCCTGACGAAGCGCCCCCGCCGCCGCCCAAGCCGGCTGAAGGCGAAAGGCCGATCCGCGTTGCCGGTGATGCCTCGATCAAGGACAAGATGGCCGCCCGCGCCGAGCGCGTCAGGCGGGCGAAGGAAGAAGGGAAGATCTAGACGCTTCGCCGGTCACCGGCGCCTTGGTGCCGCCGCCCGGTTTGTCGTCGTCCGAATCGTCCTCGGGCGCCGAGCGGTCTGTGATCCGCGACAGGTAGATGCCCACGCCGACCAGTCCGCCCAGCGGCGCAAATTGCGCCATTGCCGCCACCAGGAAGATCGCCGGCACGTGCAGTTCCAGCTTTGCGAACACTGCAAACAGCCCGATCAGCACCACCCCGCCCAGCATCAGCCCCGCGCCAATGCCGGCCACGAGATGTTTGAGGAAGCCGCGCGCGATCGGGCGTTCATCGTCCTTTGCACCGTCGAGGATCATCTTGAACAACATGGCCGCTGCACTCCCTTGCACCGCATAGTCGATTTTGGACCACTCCCTGGTAAAGAAAAGCCCCCGCACTGCCGCAGGGGCCGTGACAAATCGTGGTGCGCGCGCGGCTCGACAGGGGCGGGCGCCGGGGGCTAAAAGATACCGGATTCACTTCAGGTTTGATTGAGAGCGCCGATGACCGAACGCCCCCCCTTCCGCATCAAAGGCGAAACCGGCGACTGGGAAGTCGTCATGGGTCTGGAAATCCATGCCCAGGTCGCCTCGAATGCGAAGCTCTTCTCGGGCGCCTCGACCGCGTTTGGCGCCGATCCCAACTGCAACGTCTCCCTCGTCGACGCCGCCATGCCCGGCATGCTGCCGGTGATCAACAGGTTCTGCGTCGAGCAGGCGATCCGCACCGGCCTGGGCCTGAAGGCCCAGATCAACACCTACAGCCGCTTTGATCGCAAGAACTACTTCTACCCCGACCTGCCGCAAGGCTACCAGATCAGCCAGTTTGCCCACCCCATCGTCGGCGAGGGCGAGATCGACGTGGACGTCGAAGTGCCCGGCAAGGAAGACTATGCCTTCGCCTGCCGGATCGAGCGCCTGCACCTCGAACAGGATGCCGGCAAGTCGATCCACGACATGGACCCGAACGCCACCTATGTGGACCTCAACCGGTCCGGCGTCGCGCTGATGGAAATCGTCTCCAAGCCGGATATCCGCTCGCCCGCCGAGGCAGCCGCCTATGTCAAGAAACTGCGCGCCATCGTGATTGCCCTCGGCACCTGCGACGGCGACATGGAGAAGGGCAACCTGCGCGCCGACGTCAACGTCTCCGTCTGCCGTCCCGGCCAGTACGAGAAGTTCCGCGAGACGGGCGATTTCAAGCACCTCGGCACGCGCTGCGAGCTGAAGAACATGAACTCCTACCGGTTCATCCAGCAGGCTATCGAGTATGAAGCCCGCCGCCAGATCGAGATCATCGAGGCCGGCGGCACGGTCGATCAGGAAACCCGCCTGTACGATCCGGTGAAGGGCGAAACCCGGTCGATGCGCTCGAAGGAAGACGCGCATGACTACCGCTACTTCCCTGACCCCGATCTCCTGCCGCTCGAGTTCGAACAGGCCTGGATCGAGGACATCCGCAAATCCCTGCCGGAACTTCCGGACCAGAAGCGCACCCGCTTCGAGAAGGCTTACGGCCTGTCGCGCTATGACGCGGGCGTGTTGACGTCTGACGCGGAAAAGGCGGTGTATTTCGAAGCCGTCGCGAAGGGCCGCGACGCGAAGCTTGCCGCCAACTGGGTGACGCAGGAACTCTTCGGCTATCTCAACAAGGAAGGCCTGGAGCTGGCGCAAAGCCCGGTCTCTGCCGGCGCCCTTGGCGGCCTGATTGCATTGATCTCCGACAACACGATCAGTGGCAAGATCGCGAAAGACGTCTTTGCCCGGATGATCGCGGGTGAGGGCGAAGCCGCCGCAATCGTCGAAAAGCACGGCCTGAAACAGGTCACTGATACCGGCGCCATCGAAAAGGTTGTCGACGAGATCATCGCCGCCAATCCCGACCAGGTCGCCAAGGTCAAGGACAAGCCGCAAACCCTCGGCTGGTTCGTCGGCCAGGTGATGAAAGCCTCCGGCGGCAAAGCGAACCCACAGGCGGTGAACGACATCCTGAAGGCGAAGTTGGGGATCTAAACTTCTATCCCCTGTCCTGCTGCCTGCGTCACCCTCGTTGCGCGAAGCGCATCTGACGGCCCATCACCCGACTTGGCCCGCCTGACGAAATCAGTTTGTCGTCATCCCGGTTTCGCCGCAGGCGAAGACCGGGACCCAGCGCAAAGAAACTCTGGATCCCGGGCATTTGCTGCGCAAATCCCGGGATGACGACACATTTCTGGTGTGGATGCAGAGAAGTCAGGAGATGGGCCCTCAGATGGCCTCCGGCCATCGAGGGTGACGTGCATTTGCTGAGTTAAGAACAAGGGAGGGGGAGCGGCGCAACGCCGAACTCAAAACCCCGCCCGTATCATGGCCGCCACCGGTTCCAGGTCCGCTGCACTCTTCATGCCGCCGCTGGCATGCGGGCCAACGGCACGCCCCTCCCACACCGGCAACACATGGAAATGCAGATGGAACACGCTTTGACCGGCGGGGGCGCCATTGAACTGGAAAATGCGCAAGCCGTCCGGCTTCAGGCCGGCTTCCACCGCGCGCGCCACCGTCTGTACCCGGAGCATGAATGCCCCGACGTGCGCATCGGGCAGGTCGAGGAAGTTGCGCGCTTCAGCCCCTTTCGGGATGACCAGTGTATGGCCTTCGCCTTGCGGAAAAACATCCATGAAGGCGAGCGCCACTTCGTCCTCGAATACCTTCACGCACGGCATCTCGCCGCGCAGGATCTTGCTGAAAATGTTGGCGGGGTCGTAAGGGGCGTGAAGGGTCATGTGTCTTTCCTGAAGGGCGTGCGGTCTTTGAGGTAGTCGAAATCGGCGTCTACGGCGGCGCGTTCACGCTCCAGATAGTCTGCCACGGCGTCTCGGAACCCGGGGTGCGAAATCCAGTGGGCGGAGCGTGTCAGGACCGGGCCATACCCGCGCGCGAGCTTGTGCCCACCTTGCGCCCCGGCTTCCACGGTCTTCAGGCCGCGCGCAATCGCGAAGTCGATCGCCTGATAATAGCATGTCTCGAAATGCAGCATCGGGCGGGCGTCGATACAGCCCCAATACCGGCCATACAGTGTCTCCGAACCGATCAGGTTCATCGCTCCGGCAATCGCGGTGTCGCCGTCATAGGCAAACACGAAGAGCAGGTCCTTTGCCATCCGTTCCCGGAGCAATGAAAAGCTCGCGCGGGTCAGATAGGGCGACCCCCATTTGCGATTGCCGGTGTCCATGTAGAACTCGAAGAACCGGTCGAGGTGAGCTTCGGTGATCTCGTCGCCGGTGATGTGGCGGAATTCGATTCCCTCCTGCGCCTTGGCGCGCTCCTTGCGCAGGTTCTTGCGCTTGTCCGAGGAGAGGGTTGCAAGGAAATCGCCAAAAGATCCATACCCGGCATTCGTCCAGTGAAACTGCTGGTCGGTCCGGATCAGCAGGCCTGCCGCCGCCAGGGGCGCGGCTTCGGCCTCCTCGATGAAATTGATGTGAAGGGACGAGACGTCCGTCTCCATCGCCACCTGAAAGGCGCCCTGCAGCAGCGCCGCCTTGTACCTGTCTGCGTCAGGTCCGGGCGCCACCAGCCGCCGCCGCCCGGTCACCGGCGTGAACGGTACAGCCGAGAGCAATTTCGGATAATAGGCGCCGCCTGCGCGCTCCCACGCCTCGGCCCAGGACTGGTCGAACACGAACTCGCCGCGCGAGTGGCTCTTGAACCACATCGGCATCGCCGCCCGCAATTGTCCGCCCGGCTCGTGCAGCAGGATATGGCTCGCCCGCCAGCCGGTGCGCGGCGTGGCCGCGCCAGATCGTTCCATCGCCTCAAGGAATTCCCAGCTCAGGAACGGATCATAGGGCAGGCCCGGCGGATTCGCGATCGCGTTCCAAGCCGCCGGGTCGACGCCCACGAGCGAATTGATCTGGCTGATACGGGGATTGACGGCGTCCATGCCCGTCAATTTAGGGCGCCGCGCGCGCCGGGTCGATATGCTCGAAGATGATTGCCGGATTGTAAGGCCGCGCCGCGTCCAGATCGGACTCGCTGCGCACCGTCCAGACCACGACCGGCGTCCCCGCAGCGCCGGCGAGATCCGCCGCGCGCGCCGAATCGGTGAAGTGCACCGCGAGATAGTCGATTCCGTCGCGGATGGCGCGCTCTGCGATCTCGGCAAACCGCGCTTCACCCGCATGCACGGACGGCAAAACAAGTTGCCCCCGCATCAGGCAGGCGGGCAAGGCGCGCACCGCTTCCTCGGAAAAGCTCATTGCCGCCGCAAGACCGGGCCAGGTTGCCAACCGGTCCGCTATCGTTCGCGCAAACCGGGCCGGATCGGTCGTGCCGTCGATCTTCATCTCGCAGAGCAGGGGCAAATCGTGGGGCCAGATCGCCAGAAGATCGTCGAAGGCCGGAATGCGCTCGTCCGCGCCGTTGAGACGGATCTGCTGCAGCGCTCCGGCCTCGCGGCTTTCAAACAGGCCGCTTTCGGCCGTCATCCGGTCGAGCAGCGGATCGTGGAAGATCATCGCGGCGCCATCGACGGATGGACGCAGGTCGAACTCCGCGCCGAGTCTGGCCTCGGCGGCAGCGCGAAAGCCCGCCAGAGAATTCTCCGGCGGGCCGTCCCGCAGCCAGAGGCCCCGGTGGGCATAGGCGAAGGCCTTCAGGTCAAACGCGGCGGCCATCGCTCAGGCAATCTCGAATACGCCGTCAACTTCCACGGCCACGCCGAGGGGCAACGTCGGGCAGGCGACTGCCGAACGCGCATGCTTGCCCGCCTCGCCGAACACCTCGACCATCAGGTCCGAGCAACCGTTCACGACTTGCGGGATGTCGATGAAGGCCGGTGCAGCGTTCACGAACCCGCCCAGCTTAACCACGCGCTTGATGCGCGAGAGGTCGCCGACAGCCGCCTTGCACTGGGCGATCAGGTTGATGCCGCAGATGCGCGCGGCGTGCTGGCCGGCGGAAAGTTCCATGTCCTCACCGAGGCGGCCGAGGATGCGGCCCTCGGCGGTCGCGCTGACCTGGCCGGAGACATAGAGCAGGTTGCCGGTGATCACGAAGGGCACATAGGTCGCAACGGGCTTCATCGGCGCCGGCAGGACAATGCCGAGGGCGTCAAGTCTGGCTTCGGGTGTGGACATTGGCAGGCTCCTCGTTCGGGTTTCGGTTCCACTTATCGCTGCGGGGGCGGAAAGGGAAGCGAGGCCGGCGTGTCAGGGGTGAGGCCAGGCCCAAAACCGGCTTCGGGATCATTTTTCCCGATCCTTCGCCATCTTCGCCGCGCGTCCCGTGATCACGGCGCCCGAGCCGAATTTCGCCCGCGCCTTGTCGGAAGCACGCTCGGCGGCCGCGCGCTTGGCGACCTTCGGGTCGATCAGGTCTGCGCTGTCGGCCTTGTAGGCGGAAAGGCCGGACAGGCCGACGCCGATCAGCCGGTAACGCACCCTGCCGGTCGCTTCCTTGGCCAGCAGCGGCCGGGCCGTGCGGAACACTTCCTGCGCCAGCTGTGTCGGCTCGTGCAGCGACAGGCGCCGCGTGACCGGCTTGAAGTCGGCCGTCTTGAGTTTCAGCGTCACCACCACGCCGACGACGCCTTCGGCCTTCGCCCGGTCGGCGGTCTTCACGCTGAGGCGCCAGAGATGGTCTTCCAGCACGGACAGGTCGCCCGTGTCCTCGAAGAAGGTTGTCTCGCTGGACACCGACTTGCGCTCGTCATGCGGGCTCACCGGCCGGTTGTCGCGGCCATGGGCACAGCGTTTCAGCCAGTCACCGGTTTCCCCATACCGCCGGATCAGGTCCTTGCGCTCCGCACGCTGAAGATCCTCCACAAGGTGATATCCATCGCGGTTCAGTGATTCGGCAAATTTGGGGCCGACGCCGTGCAGGAAACTGACCGGCTTGCCGGCGAGGAAGGCTTCGGCATCCTCAGGTGCCAGCACCGCAAAGCCGCGGGGCTTGTCGAGTTCGCTGGCCGTCTTGGCCAGGAACTTGTTGGCGGACAGGCCCACCGATACGGTCACGCCCACCTGCTGTTCCACCTCCAGCGCCAGCCGCGCGAGGCTGGCGGCCGGAGGCACGCCGTGCAGGCGCTGCGTGCCGGACAGATCCAGATAGGCCTCGTCGATCGATACCGGCTGGACCAGCGGTGTCAGCGCGTCCATCCGCGCACGGATCGCCCGCCCGGCCTCATGATATTTCCGGAAATCGGGCGGGACGACCACCGCTTCGGGGCAGAGCTTCAGCGCCTTGAACATCGGCATGGCGGAGCGCACACCGTAAAGGCGGGCCATGTAGCAACAGGTGGTCACAACCCCCCGGGTGCCGCCGCCGACAATCAAGGGCCGGTCGCGAAGGGCCGGATTGTCACGTTTCTCGACCGAAGCGTAGAAGGCGTCACAGTCGACATGGGCGATCGTCAGAGATTCGAGCGCAGGATGGCTAACCACCCGTAGCCGTCCGCAGACGGGGCAGCGGTCAAAATCCTCTGTCTTTACAGCGAGGCAATCGCGGCAAAGGCTCGTCATCGCGTCGTTTTCCCGGCTTCAGGGTCAATGGCTGCAAAGGTGCCGTCAGGCTGGCATAAATGCGTGTTAACTTTTGACAGTATAACTGAAAATCCAGGGTCGGTATCCGCGCGAATCGCCAGCAATCTCGAGTATCATGTCCAAAGATCGTTCCAGAACAGTATTGGTGGTTGAGGATAACGAACTCAACATGCGCCTGTTTTGCGACCTTTTGGGCGCATACGGCTTCAAGACGTTCCAGTGCCGCGACGGCGCCAAGGCGGTCGAGATCGCGCGCAAGGAGCTGCCGGATCTCATCATCATGGATATCCAGCTGCCGGAAGTGTCCGGCCTCGACATCACCCGCTGGCTGAAGGACGACAAGAAGGTCGCCCACATTCCGGTGCTCGCCGTCACGGCTTTTGCGATGCGTACGGATGAACAGCGCGTGCGCGAAGCGGGTTGCGAGGGTTATCTCTCCAAGCCGATCCAGATCGCCTCCTTCATCCGGGCGGTGGAAGCGCTGATGCCCAAGGAAGCGGCATGAGTGCACGCATCCTGATTGTCGACGACATCGAAGCCAACCGCCGTCTTCTGCAAGCCAAGCTTGAGGCGCAGTACCACTCCGTCCTGCTTGCCAACAACGGGCCGCAGGCGCTGGAAATGGCCGCTGAGCATGATCCGGAAATCATCCTGCTGGATGTGATGATGCCTGGCATGGACGGGTTCGAAGTCTGCCGGCGCCTGAAGGCCAATCCGGCGACCAACCATATTCCGGTTGTCATGGTCACTGCGCTCAGTGACGCCGAGGACCGGGTTCGCGGGCTTGATGCGGGTGCGGAGGATTTCCTCACCAAGCCGGTCGATGACTTCCTTCTGAATTCGCGCGTCAACACCTTGATGCGCTACAATGCCGTCACCTCCGAACTGCGCAAACGCGAAGCGAGCGGTCTGAAGGCCGGCGCAGTCGAAGAATCGTTGCCAGAAAGCGCGAACCTGTCCGCCCGCGTCTTCCTGATCGATGACAATCCGCGCAGCTCGGCGCGTATCGCCGGCATGCTGCGCGATCACGGCCATAAGGTCATGACGCTTCTCGACGCTGGCGGCATGGGGGATCTCGCGCAGGAGCGCGCGGACGTGCTGCTCGTTTCCCTTCTGTGCACGACGTTTGATCCGCTCAAGATCTGCGCCCATTTCAAGACCAGCGACGTCACGCGCGCCGTCTCGATCCTCCTCATCTGCGATCCGCTGGATCGCACAAAGGCGGTCAAGGGTCTGGAGATCGGTGCGAGCGACATGATCATGGCGCCGATCGACAAGCAGGAGCTGCTGGCCCGCATCCGCACCCAGACGCGCCGCACCCGCTATGTCGAGATCCTGCGCCAGCGCGTTGATCGGGGGCTCGAACTCTCGGTGATCGACCAGCTCACCGGGCTCTACAATCGCCGCTACATGAACAACCAGCTGCAGCAGTTCATGCACCGGGCCGTGATCGGCAACAAACCGCTCTCCGTCATGATGCTGGATGTCGATCACTTCAAGCACATCAACGACACGCACGGACATCAGGCCGGGGACGAGGTGCTTCAGGAAATCGCCGACCGGCTGCGCCAGAATGTTCGCCCGATGGACGTGGTCTGCCGTCCTGGTGGCGAAGAGTTTCTCGTCATCCTGCCGGACACGCCGGGCGATCTCGCCTGCGCCGCAGCCGAGCGCGTGCGCCGGGCGATCGCGGCGGGCAAATTTGGCGTGCTGGGCAATTCGCGCCAGGTCTCGGTGACGATCAGCGCGGGGGTCTCGACCCTGACCGGCGCCGATGACACGATGGCCGAACTGACCGGCCGGGCGGATACGGCGCTCTATCAGGCGAAGTCGGCGGGACGCAACCGCGTCGAAAGCATCGCGGCCTGATTGACTTGCCCGCCGGGCCGCGCGACAGCGGCGGGCATGGCAAACCGTTTCGCGGCCTTCCGGCATTCGTCCTACAGCCGGTATTTCCTGTCCCGGTTCCTGACGTCCTTTTCGGCGCAGATCGTCTCGGTCTCCGTGGCCTGGCAGATGTACGACGTGACCCGCAATCCGGCCCTGCTCGGCTGGATCGGCCTTGTCCAGTTCCTGCCGGCCCTGCTGCTGGTGGTCGTCACAGGCAACGCCGCCGACCGGCTTGGCCGCCGGCTCGTCATGGGCTGCGGCGCGCTGGTGATGATGGGCTGCGCGGCGAGCATCCTGTGGCTGGTGTTGAACGGCCGTTTCGAGCCGCCGATGGTGCTCGCCATCCTCACCCTGTTCGGTACGGCGCGCGCCTTCTACGGCCCGGCGGCGACCAGTCTGGCGGTCAACCTTGTGCCGCGCGAGGATTTCGCCAACGCGGTCGGGTGGATCACGTCCTCCTGGCAGCTGGCCAGCATTGCCGGCCCGGTGGTGGGCGCGTTGCTCTATGGCCTCGCGCCTGAAGCGTCCTACGCCACCGCCACCAGTCTCTTTGTTCTTGCGGCCGCCCTGATCTTCTCCATCCCGAAGCCGGCGCAGAAGATCAGCCGTGAGCCGCCGACACTGTCGAGCATCCTCGGCGGTTTCGGCTATATCTGGAAAAACAAGATCGTGCTCGGCGCCGTCTCGCTGGATCTCTTTGCCGTGTTGCTGGGTGGCGCAGTGGCCCTGATGCCGGTCTATGCCCGGGATATCCTGCACGTGGGCGAGCTTGGGCTTGGCCTGCTGCGGGCCGCGCCGGGTGTTGGCGCGATCATCGGCATCGCGCTGATCACGGCATTTCCGATCCGCGATCATGCCGGGTGGATCCTGATCGTCGCCGTGGCTTTCTTCGGTCTCGCCACCGCCGTGTTCGGCGGCTCGACACTCGCCTGGCTGTCGATCCTGGCGCTGATGGGCGTCGGCGGGTTCGACATGGTCTCGGTCTATGTGCGGGAAATCATCCTGCAGCTCTGGACGCCGGATGATGTGCGCGGCCGTGTGAATGCCGTGAACTCGATCTTTGTGGGCGCCTCCAATGAATTGGGTGAGACCCGGGCAGGGTTCATGGCCGCCGTGATCGGGCCGGTGGCAACCGTCGTGCTCGGGGGATTCGCGGCGATCGGGGTGGCGGCCGCCTCGGCCTTCATCTTCCCCAAGCTCCGGGACATTCGCCACCTGAATGACCCCGAAGACGAGAAGATCCGGATCACCTGAACGGAAAAACCCGCGCCTTTTGGGCGCGGGTTTCACAAAATTCCCTGAAGGGACAGGATCTTACTTGATCTTGCCTTCTTTGAAATCGACGTGTTTCTTGGCGACGGGATCGTATTTCCGCTTCACCATTTTCTCGGTCATGGTGCGCGGGTTTTTCTTCGTCACGTAGAAAAATCCGGTATCTGCCGTCGAATTGAGGCGGATCTTGATAGTGGCGGGTTTTGCCATGGGACGGCTCGCTTGGGTTAGGGGTGTATCTCGAAAGGGCGCTTATTGGCGGGGTGCCCGGCCAAAGTCAAGTGATCAGAGACGGCCCGTCTGATGGCCGGTCCGGGTCCAGCGCAGGAAGGGCGGGCTGAGCGCCTCGTCCGGTGCCTCCAGGCGCGCCGCGATCTCGCCCAGCATGAAGCGGGTCACCGAGGGCAGGTCGAGCTTCAAGGCATCCGCCAGCGTCACCCATTGCAGGTCCGACAGCTCCGCGCCATCGACCGGCGGGCGCTCGTCGATCAGGGCGCGTTCGGCCTCGGCCATGAAAAACCGGGCATCATAGCGCTTTGGCCGGTAAGGCGGGGTCACGGCACGGCCGATGAAGACGAGGGGTGACAGGTCTGGCGCGACGTCCAGTGCATGAAAATCGGCCCAGCCCTCCGGGAAGGCGGCCGGCATCTCGGCGGAGCGCCCGACGATCAATCCCGTCTCTTCGAATGTCTCGCGAATGGCTGTCAGCGCAAAGGCGCGCGGGGCGCGGCGGGACTGGATGCGCAGCTTCGCCTCGACCTCGGGGGTCAGCTCGTCCCAGGCCACAGCCTTGCCGTCCTGTGGGTCCACCCGGCCGCCGGGAAACACATACTTGTCTGGCATGAAGGCACTGCCGCCAGCGCGCTTGCCCATCAGCATGCGCGGCTGGGCGGCGTCCCGGCGCACGAGGATCAGGGTGGCAGCGTCGCGCGGCCGTGGGCTTCGCCCACCGGTGATCAGCACATCGCCGTCTTCTTCCTTGTCAAAGGCGCGTTTCAACATGGAGTGCATCTTTGATGGCCAAGCGGCGAAAGCAAGGCATCAGCTGAGATGACGTCGGGGGAAGCGGCTTTACCGCCGCTTCTTCTTCGTGGTGCCGGGAGGCAGAGAGCGCTTGTCGAATTTCGGTTTGCCGCGCCGGGGTGGTCCGCCGCCGCCGCCACGGTGGCCGCGTGAACCGCCGGACTCGCGGGTCAGCGCCTTGCGGGCTTCCTGCCGGCCTTTCGGCGCCGGCAGGGGCTCCGACAGCATCTCCAGCAGAAGGCCGCCCTGCAGCGGGGTGACTTCGAGCAGCCGTATGCGAACGATCTGGCCCAGCGAGAAGGTCTTGCCCGATCCGCGCGCATAGACCGCCATCGCCGCCGCATCGTGCACCCAATATTCGTCCGACAAGGACGAGATCGGCACGAAGCCGTCCGCACCCGAACCGGCCAGCGCGACGAACAGGCCGGCCGGCGTGACGCCGGTGATCCGGCCTTCGAACTCGGCGCCCACGCGGTCGGCCAGGAAGATCGCGAGGTAGCGGTC
>JBGSOU010000164.1:0-4789 GCA_041739025.1 Hyphomonas sp. | reverse complement strand
CCGCTTTGCCGCCAGCTGGAACTGACGCGCGCTTGACAGGCCCGGCCAGCCGGGCGACGCCGCTGACGACATGACCCTCCCTTCCCTTCCGCCGGCTCGCGGCAAGCTGATCCAGGGCGCAGCGCTCGCGCCCTACACCTGGTTCCGCGTCGGCGGACCGGCAGATGCCCTGTTCTTGCCGGAAGACGTGGGCGACCTTTCGAGCTTTCTCGCAGCGCTCGATCCGTCCGTTCCGGTGACCGCGCTCGGCGTCGGCTCGAACTTGATCGTGCGCGATGGCGGCATTTCAGGCGTCGTGATCCGCCTGATGGGCCGCGCCTGGGGTGAAGTGATGAAAACCGGCGAACTGGAGCTGACGGCCGGCGCCGGCGCGCTCGATCTCGCCGTGGCAAAAGCCGCCGGAAAGCACGGCATGACGGGGCTCGAATTCCTGTCCGGCATCCCCGGATCGCTGGGCGGCGCCACACGCACCAATGCCGGCTGTTATGGCCGTGAGCTGAAAGACGTTCTGGTGCGCCTCGATGGCGTCACCCGCAGCGGCGAGCGCCGCACCTATGGCGAGGGTCACACGCCTGTCGACTTCAGTTACCGGCATTCCGGCCTGCCCGAAGACTTCATCGTCACCCGGCTCGTGCTGCGCGCGACCGGGCTTGCAGCGCCCGAAGCCATCGCCGCCGAAATCGAGGCGCTGCAGGCGCGCCGGGCCGAAACCCAGCCGATCCGCGAAAAGACGTCCGGCTCGACCTTCGCCAATCCGGATCCTCCGGGTACGCCCGATCAGCGTTCCGCCTGGAAGCTGATCGATGCGGCAGGCTGCCGGGGTCTCAAGGTCGGCGGCGCGCAGGTCTCTCCGCTGCACTGCAATTTCCTGATCAACACCGGCGAGGCCACCGCCGCCGATCTCGAAGCGCTGGGGGAACTCGTCCGCGCCCGCGTGCTCGACCAGTCCGGCGTCAACCTGCGCTGGGAAGTGCGCCGGATCGGGCGGCTCCAGCCCGCCTAGAACGTTCCCTTGAGCTCGAAGGTGACGATCGGCCCGAAGCCGCGCGCAAACTTCTCGCTGCGCACCAGCGTGCCGTTGCGGTCGGGCGCATAGACCGCGCGCCAGGTCTTGTCGCGCTGGTTGAACAGGTTGCCGAGCGTGAATGTGGCGGTCATGCCCGCGACATCCTTGTTCTGGACATAGGCGAGCGCAAAGGCCGGCTCGTTGCTGTTGAGCGAGACCTGGTTCAGCTGGTAACCCGGCTCGGACTTGTAGCCTTCGATCTCGGCGCCCCAAGCCCAATCCGTACCCGGAATGTCTTGCCGGAGTTCCACGTTGTAGTTATAGATCGTGTGGTAGTTGATTGACCGTTGGACGCCGGTCAGCGGGTCTTCGACTTCGGTATCATAATAGCTGCCATTGAACGTCAACTCTGCGCCCGCGAAGCCGAGCTTCGAGAGCTTCAGCGTGGATTCGGTTTCGATGCCGAACAGGCTGCCGCTATCAATGTTTCCGGGACCTGAGCCCGTGCCGATCGGCACCTCGTCGACGACATCCTCAAGCTCGACAAAAATCAGGCGGGTGGTGGTGGCGCCCCAGGCCTTGAAATCCTTCTGGGCTTCGAGGTTCAGGCGCCAGGACTGGTTGGGCACGATCTCCGGGTTGCCGCCGGATCCGATATCCTGCTCGATATTGACCGACGAGATGAAGTCAAAAAAAACGAGCTGGCCGACGCGGCGCTCCACCTTGGTGACAAGTTTCAGCGTGTCGCTCTGCTGCCAGGACAGGCTGGCCTGCCCTTTCGGCCGGGTGAACGCCCGCTTGTTCTCGGCGTCGCCCGTCTGGGAAAGCTCGGAATACTCCGCCCCGGCCGAAACCTGCAGGCTCAGCTTCGGCGTCAGCTGGCGGCCATGCGTGAAGATCATCTCTGCGCGCCGCTCCTCGACGCGCGAATTGGACAGGTCGAGTGGAACCTCCGTCAACGGACCACCGCCGGCCGCCTCCAGAAGGCTGGTCTCGGCCTCGAGGAAGTTGAACGCGCCTTCGAGCGACACCTGCCAGTCCCTGCCCGTTCCGGTCGACAGCGCATATTCGCTGCGCAGGATCTGTTCGCCTTCATCAACCGTCTGCAGAAAGCGCTGTTCGAACGCATTCGTGCCGTCGAGATTGCCTTGCGAAAAATAGTCGCTGAAGGGGCTGTGCTCATAGCGGCTGAGGCCAATGAATTTCAGGCGTCCCGGCCCGGCATCGAACTCGATGTCGCCGCCCAGCTCGCCATTCCACTCGTCTTCGGAGCTGAAGAAAAAGCGCCGCCCTTCGGGCCCGCCGGCGGGAAAGGTCTTCGAGATATGTTTCTGATTGAACTCGGAGCTCGCCGCGTTGGCTGTGAGGTTCGCCACGGTTCCGCTGACCGGTTTCCAGGCAAGTGAGCCGGACAGTGTCACGTTGTCTTCCACGATCGTCATGTCTTCGTCGCGCCGCTCGATCGTTGCGCCCGCGCCATCCCGGATGTCGCGCCAGCCGGCATTGGCGCCGCGACCGGGGTTGCTGTCGGCTTCGAAGGTCCAGCTCAAGGCGCCGTCAGCGCCCGACAGGGTAAGGTTCAGCGCGTCGAATGACGGCGGCAGGTTCTCGCGAATCCGGGATTTCCAGCGCCAGCTGCCATCCAGCGTGCCCTTGCCGTCGGTCACCACGTTGACAACCTTGCCGGACAGGCCGGGAATGTCGGTCTGGTTGCCGTCCAGCACTTCGATGCGGACCACGCGCGCCGGCGCGATACGGCCAAGCGCGGCTTCGGCGCCGTTTGACTTCGACGAGACCCGTTGGCCATCGATCAGCACATTGCCGCGCGCCTGCCCGAAGCCGCGATTGCCGCTGTCATCGCTCTGGATTGCGAAGCCGGGGATCCGGCTGACCATGTCGAGCGCGCTGACCGGGGCGTATTGCGCGAAATCCGCCGGCACGAACTCGGTACGGTTCGTCTCGATTGGGGACGGGGCCACGACGCCATCGGCCCAGGCGGCGGAGGGGCTGGCGAGCAGCAGGACAGTGAAACTTCCGGATAGGATGCGGGGCAGCGGCATGGTCTGTGTCTCCAGGGGCACAGCCGCAGGCCTCCATCAGCCCTCCGCCCATTGCCGTTATTCATGATTGATTTGCCGCTTATCAATAATGACTATGTATGTAGTCAATCCCAAATCGCGCGGCGGAAGATATTTTTTCTGTAATTCGACTGTTTTCCGCCAGACAGGCGCCCCGCCCTCCCCTTTAAGCTGCTGTTCACCGCAGCGTTCCATCACAGGCGATGACGCGCGGAACGTGTCTCAGAAGGAGTTCGCATGAAACGGGTGGCAGTGATCTATGGCGGTTGGTCGTCCGAACGGCCGGTATCGCTCTCTTCCGGGCGCCAGATGGCGGAAGCGGCGCGCCAGGGCGGCTATGATGTGGTCGAGATTGACGCCACCCGCGACCTCGCCCGCCAGCTCGCCGAAGCAAAGCCCGACGCCGTGCTGAACGGCCTCCACGGCCCCTGGGGCGAAGACGGCTCGGTCCAGGGCCTTCTGGAGATCATGGGCCTTCCCTATTCCCATTCCGGCGTGCTGGCCTCGGCGCTGGCGATGGACAAACTGAAGTCAAAGGCCGTTTACCGTTCGGTTGGCCTTGATGTGGCGGAAGACCGGCGTGTCACCCGCGCCGAAGCCGCTGCCGTCCATGCCCTCAAGCCGCCCTATGTGATCAAGCCGGTCAACGAGGGGTCGAGCTTTGGCGTGCTGATCGTGCGCGAAGGCACCAACAGCCCGCCCGTGGAGTTGATGGGCGAAGGCTGGCGCTACGGGGACTACCTGATGGCGGAGGAATACATCCCGGGCCGCGAGCTGACCGTGGCCGTGCTCGGGGACCGCGCCCTCGCGGTGACCGAAATCACGACCTTAAGAGACTATTACGATTTCGATGCAAAATACGCTGCTGGTGGATCGCAGCACGTGATCCCCGCAGATTTGCCTGCGAAGGTGACCCAGGCGGCGATGGAAGCATCGCTCAAGGCTCATCAGGCGCTGGGCTGCCGCGGGGCAACACGGTCTGATTTCCGCTATGACGAACAGAAGGACCGGCTCGTGATCCTCGAAACAAACACCCAGCCTGGCATGACGCCGACCTCGCTCGTTCCGGAGCAGGCGGCGCATCTGGGAATGAGTTTCGTCGAACTCGTCGCCTGGATGATCGAGGACGCCTCATGCCAAAGATAGCGCGCAACCAGACGGTTCCCTCGGGCCGCCGCCCCGCCACGATCATTGACGAAACCACGGGCGAGGAAGTCCGCGTCTCGTCGGTGATCTTCGGAATCGTCATGCTGGTGGCCATCCTGGTCGCGACCGCCGCCTGGATGGGTGGATCGATGTCGCAGATCGGCACCCGGTTCGGCGGCTTCGTCGATGATACGGCCCGCGTCGCCGGCATCGACGTGCAGGATGTTTCGGTTCTCGGCCTCGAAGACAATCCGGCCCTCGCCGACGAGGTGCGCGCCGCGGCCATGATCGAGCCCGGCGAAAACATGTTCCGCGCCGATCCCCATCTGATCCAGCGCCGCGTCGAAGCCACCAGCAAGGTGCTGAACGTGCGCGTTCACCGGCTGTGGCCCGGCCAGATCGTCATCCTCGCCGATGCCGCCGACCCGGTTGCGTTGTGGCATGACGGACGCCAGTGGCAGGTCGTTGATGGCCTCGGCCGCCTGCTTCCCGGCGCCCATGCCGAAGACCATCCCGGCCTGCTCCGCCTCGCCGGCCTCGGCGCACCCGAAGCGGCGCC
>JBGSOU010000155.1:0-4376 GCA_041739025.1 Hyphomonas sp. | reverse complement strand
GGAGGTAATATAGGACGGGCGCGTTTTCCGGCAGCTTGAAGGGCGCGCGGCCGGGGCGGAAGAATTGCTCGCGGCCGGCATTCCGGTCGACGCCCTTGGCGATCGAGACGAGGGTGACATCGTCCGGGGTCAGACCCAGTTCGGCGAGCGTCTCGATGGTCGCGTTGAGCTGGCCGAGGCCGCCATCGATCAGCACGAGGTCCGGCCAGTCCTGATCCTGCCCGGCCTCGCGTTCCTTCAGCGCGCGGGCGAAGCGGCGGCGCATGACTTCGCGCATCATCCCGAAATCGTCGCCGGGCGTGATCTCGGTGTCCTTGATGTTGAACTTTCGGTAAGCGCCCTTGCGGAAGCCTTCGGGCCCGGCGACCACCATGCCGCCGACGGCGTTGGTGCCCTGGATGTGGGAGTTGTCGTAGACTTCGATCCGTTCGGGGACTTCCGGAAGCTCGAACACTTTCTGCACTTCCAGCAGCAGGCGTTCCTGGCTGGCGGTCTCCGACAGCTTGCGGGTCAGCGCCTCGGCGGCGTTGCGTTCGGCCTGGGTGAGGAGGTCGCGCTTGGCGCCGCGCTCCGGTTTGCGAAGCTCGATCTTGCGCGCGGCTTTCAGGCTGAGCGCTTCGGCAATCAGATCGGCCTGTTCGGGCAACTCGTTGATGAGGATGAGGCGCGGCGGCGGGCGCTTATCGTAGAACTGGACGAGGAAGGCTGCGAGGATTTCCTCCGCCCCCTGATCACGTTCGTGGCGCGGGAAGTGGACGGTGGCGCCCCAGTTCTGGCCGGCGCGGATAAAGAAGACCTGCACGCAGGAGACGCCGCCGTCCATCGCGATGGCGAAGACGTCGGCTTCCTCGATCCCGTCGGGGTTCACGTCCTGCGTCGAGAGCACATGCGCGAGGGCGCGGATCCGGTCGCGCAGGCGGGCAGCCGTCTCGAATTCCATGGCCTCGGCGGCGGCTTCCATTTCGGTCGCGAGCCGCTTTTGCAGGCCGACCCCCTTCCCGCGCAGGAAGTCGGCCGCCTCGTTGGCGAGTTCCTCATAGTCTTCCTTGGAGATCAGCCCGACGCAGGGCGCGGCGCAGCGCTTGATCTGGTGCAGCATGCAGGGGCGCGTGCGGGCGGAATAGACGCTGTCCTCGCAGGTGCGCAGCAGGAAAGCCTTCTGCAGCGTGTCGAGGGTGCGCATCACGGCGCCGGCGCTGGCGAAGGGGCCGAAATAGTCGCCCTCGTCCTGCTTCGAGCCGCGATACTTCTTGATCTGGGGCGCCTCGTGGTTGCGGCGGATCAGGATGTAGGGAAAGGACTTGTCGTCGCGCAGCAGCACGTTGAAGCGGGGCTTCAGGGATTTGACGAGGCTTGCCTCGAGCAGCAGGGCCTCGGTTTCGGTTTCGGTCACGACAAATTCCATCGCCCGGGTCAGCGAGATCATCCGGGCGATGCGCTGGGTGTGGCCGCCCATGCGGGTGTAATTGGAGACCCGGGCCTTCAGGTCGCGCGCCTTGCCGACATACAGCACTTCCTCGGCCTCGCCGAACATGCGGTAGACGCCCGGCTTTGACGGCAGGCGGGTCAGGTTGTCCTTGATGACGTCAACGCCGCGCAAGGGCGCCGCGCCGGTGTGATTCTCGCTCATGTTCCAGAGATAGTTCAGCCGGACCGGCGCCGGAAGGGCAGTCTAGGCAGTCCCCTCCGAAACCCGCCAGCCGAAACCGGCCGCCACGGCGAGAAGCACAAACAGGACGCCGGCAAACCGGCCACCGGCCTTCTGCCCGTCCTCGCTGGCCTGCAAATGGGTCAGCACGAGGTAGAACAGGCCGATCATGACCAGGCCCAGCAGCACGAGCTGTTCGGTCAGGTCGAGGCCGGCGACGAAACGCCGGGCCTGCCCGGCAAGATCCGCCAGTTCCCGCGCCGCCCTTGCGAGCGCGGAGTCGAGGCGGGACGTCCAGATTGTACCGTCCATTTGACTCTCCGGGCCTGCCCAATGGCCTGAAGCTCCCCACCCCGCGCCGGAATCTGCGCGCAATCTTTTACGGTTCGGCCAATTTTTCGATCAAATTTGATCAAACCGGCGCAATCTTGGGGAAACCAGACCCATTCGCCGCAGGGGCTTCGACGCGCCTTGCGGAGGCCGGGGTGCGCCGGTATGCGTGCGCCGCTGCTGCTTAACCAGAAGGACCTGCCGCTCATGGCCGCCGACATCCAGCTTTCCGATGCCATTTCACGCGTGAAACCTTCCGCCACGATCGCCGTGACGACCAAGGCGAACGAGATGAAACGCCAGGGGCTCGATGTGATCGGCCTCGGTGCGGGCGAGCCGGATTTCGACACGCCGGAAAACATCAAGGACGCGGCGATCCGCGCGATCCGCGAGGGCAAGACCAAGTACACGCCTTCGGACGGCATTCCGGAACTGAAGGAAGCGATCTGCGCCAAGTTCGCCCGCGAGAACGGCCTCGCCTACAAGCCGTCGCAGGTGAACGTGTCGCCCGGCGGCAAGGCCGTGCTGTTCAATGCCTTCATGGCGACGCTGAACGCGGGCGATGAAGTGGTGATCCCGGCGCCGTACTGGGTGAGCTATCCCGAGATGGTGCTGCTGGCGGGCGGCACGCCGGTGACCGTGAGCTGCGGGCCGGATGCAAACTACAAGCTGCTGCCGCAGCAACTGGAAGCGGCGATCACGCCGCGCACCAAATGGCTGATCCTGAACTCGCCCTCGAACCCGACCGGCGCGGCCTATACCGCGGCCGAGCTGAAGGGGCTGGCGGACGTGCTGCTGCGCCATCCGCAGGTCTGGGTGCTGACCGACGACATGTACGAACACCTTGTCTATGACGGGTTCGAATATGCGACCATCGCGCAGGTCGAGCCGTCGCTTTATGACCGCACACTGACGATGAACGGTGTCTCCAAGGCCTATGCGATGACCGGCTGGCGGATCGGCTATGCGGCGGGCCCCGAGAAACTCATCGGCGCGATGCGCAAGGTGATGGACCAGTCGACCTCCAACCCCTGCTCGATCAGCCAGTGGGCCAGCGTCGAGGCGCTTAACGGACCGCAGGATTTCCTGCCCGGCTTCCGCGCCGCCTACCAGGGCCGGCGCAACCTGATGGTGGACGGGCTGAATGCGGCCGTGGGCCTGCATTGTCCGAAACCGGAAGGCGCATTCTACGTCTACCCGTCCTGCGCCGAGCTGATCGGCAAGACGAGCGCGTCGGGCGTGCGCATCGCCGATGACAAGACCTTTGCGAGCGAGCTCCTGGAGCATGAGAAGGTGGCGCTGGTGTTCGGCGAGGCGTTCGGACTGCCGGGCACGTTCCGGATTTCCTATGCGACCTCGGACGCGGTTCTGAAGGAGGCACTGGTTCGGATCCAGCGCTTCTGCGCCTCTCTGGCATAGACGCTGTCTATATCCCCTTCGGATATTACGCATTTGAACCGGCGGCGGTGGATACCCACATCGTTGGAACAGATGGCAACCTCTGAAAGGATCTGCATATGACGATCGACATTGGACTTAGCGACAAGGCCCGCCAGCAATCGGCGGATGCGCTGAAGGTGCTGCTGGGCGAGACCTATGCGCTGTACGTGAAGACGCACGGGTATCACTGGAACGTCACGGGCCCGCGCTTCAACGAGCTGCACGGCATGTTCATGACGCAGTACAACGAGTTGTGGCTGGCGCTGGACCAGATCGCCGAACGCATCCGCGCGCTCGGACATTTCGCGCCCGGCTCTTCGGCGGAAATGCTGGAAAACGCGACGATCAAACCCGACAAGGGCGTGCCCGATGCCGCAGCGATGGTGAAGAACCTGGCGGCAGGCCACGAAGCCGTCAGCAAGGCCGCGAAGGCCGGCATCAAGATCGGCGAAGAGACGCATGACCCGGTCTCGGTGGACCTGTTCACGCAGCGCGCGCAAATCGCCGAGAAGACTGCCTGGATGCTGCGCGCCTCGGCGTAACGCTTATTCCGCGAAGACGAACGTCACCTCGATCCGCTGGTTTTCGGCGGACGGGGTTTCGTCCGGTCCGGCGAAGACCGGCTCATCCTCACCGAAGCCTTCGGCCGTGATCATGGATGCCGGCACGCCGCGCGCGATCATCCAGTCTTTCAGATCATCCGCCCAGCGCTGGCTCAGCGCCCGGTTGGCCTCGGGGGCACCGACACTGTCCGTGTGCGCCTGGATGATGACGCCGGTCAATGTGCCCCGGCTCAGGGCCGATTGAAGCGCAGGTTCCAGATCAGAATAGGTCACCGCGTCCCGGTCCGGCACGGAGATCAGCACGAAGGTCTCGTCGAGCACGCCCAACGCGGGCGGCGGACTGCTGCGCGTCAAGGGTGGCGGCGGCGGCGGAGGGGGTAGAGGCGGCGGCGGCG
>JBGSOU010000133.1:0-5346 GCA_041739025.1 Hyphomonas sp. | reverse complement strand
GCCGCGATGTTGGCGCGGTAGGGCACGTCGGTTGGCGTCAGACGGTGGCCCTGCCCGTGGCGCGGCAGGAAGACAAGCTCGACGGCGCCGATCCGTCCGCGCACCAGCGTATCCGACGGCGCCCCCCAGGCCGTCTCGATCCGCTCCTCGCGCCGGTCTTCCAGGCCGTCAATCGCATACAGGCCCGAGCCGCCGATGATGCCGAGTGTCCATTGGGTCATTCAAGTCTCCGAAAAACAAAAAACCCCGCCCTTGGACCAAGTCCAGGGCGGGGTTGTCAAATCAGCGGTACGTGAACCCGAGCCTAGTGCTCGACCTTCCGCCAGATGCGCTTGTAGGAGAACCAGAGCAGGATCGCGAGGATGCCGAGATAGACCATCGTGGCGAGGCCGACTTCCTTGCGGGCTTTCAGCTTCGGATCACCGGCCCAGGCCAGGAACTGGGCCACGTCATGGGCCATCTGGTCGACCGTTGCTTCGGTGCCGTCGGTATACTCGACGCGGCCGTCAGTCAGCTGGGGTCCCATCGCCAGGAAACCGCCCGGCGGGGCGTGGCGCGGATCGCCGAGATAGTTCGGCTTGGTATCGCCAGCCATGAAGGGGTTATAATATTGGCCGGCCGACTGGATCAGGTAGGCCGGGCCGTGGTGCGGCTTGTCTTCACCGAGCGTCTCGAACTTCGCCATGTCGATGACGGTCTGATAGATGGTCTCGCCGCCCTCTTCGAGGATGCGGTCCTCGTACATGTCGAAGTCCGGATAGCCCGTGAGAAGGCTGTAGACGTAAGAAGCGCCGCCATTGCGGGCCTTGGTGATGACCGAGAGATCCGGCGGCAGGGCGCCGCCATTGGCGGCGCGCGCGGCGGCATCGTTCGGGAAGGGCGAACGGAAACGGTCGGCCGGGAGGGCGGGACGCAGCTCGAACTCGCCGGCATCGTTCGGCGTCGGGCTGACAATCTCGTTTTCGGCGGCCAGCGCCTTCACGAACGGGTTGTCATTCGGGTTCGGATAGGCCGGATCGTAAAACGGCCCGCCCTTTTCACCGAGATTGCGGTAGCTCAGCAGCTTCATCGAGTGGCAGCTGGAGCAGACCTGCTTGTAGACGGCGTAGCCGCGCTGAACAGATGCCATGTCGTACTGGCCCGTCGCGCCTTCGAACGGCCAGCCGCCCTCGGGTGTGTGCGGATGCTTGGCGCCGCCAGCGGCGTGGGCGAGGCCTGCAAAGGCGAGCCCTGCAAGACTGATGGCGAGGATGCGGAAGGTTTTCATCGAGTCTGTCCTCTCCAGTCTCATTCGGCCGGAACGGCGGTGCCGGTGTGGGCCTTGTGGGCCCGCAGCACGGATTTGTGGATCGATTCCGGCAGGGGTTTGGTCTTCTCGCCGAGGTCGATGAAGAACAACATCACGAAATAGCCGAAGTACATGAAGGTCAGGATCAGCGACAGGTGCCGGAACTGGAAGGTCGGCGCTGCGACCGCCTCAAGGCTCGGCGCCGCGGTTGCCGGCAGGCTTTCCATGAAGGCCTTCGCCGCCTCATAGGCTTCATCGCCGCCCTTGTAGGTGGAGGTCGCCAAGGCGCCGTCGGCCGTGTAGCTGACCACGAGGCTGGATTCGCCCTGCAGCGACTTGATCACCGCATCATCCGGGTTGGCCGCGCCGCACCAGCCGAGCAGGAAGCAGACCGCGACAAAGCCGAGAAAGAACTGACGGGCCACCGGGCGGTAGCGCATCGACTTCACTTTCGACGTGTCGAGCCAGGGCAGCACGAACAGGATGGCGATGGCGGCGAACATGAAGATCACGCCCAGCAGCTTCGCATCGATCGGACCGAGGTCGAAGGTGATCGCCCGCAGGATCGCGTAGAAGGGCAGCATGTACCACTCGGGCACGATGTGCGCCGGCGTGACCAGCGGGTTGGCTTCGATCGACTGGTCAGCATGGCCCAGCGCGTTCGGCGCATAGAACACGAAGTAGGCGAACAGGATCAGGAAGACCGCAATCGCGAACCCGTCCTTGATCGTATAGTAGGGGTGGAACGGAACGGTGTCCTTGGCCACGTCCTGGACTTCGACGCCGGTCGGGTTGTTGTTGCCCGGCACGTGCAGGGCCCAGATGTGCAGGATCACCACGCCGGCGATCATGAAGGGCAGCAGGTAGTGCAGCGAGAAGAAGCGCTGAAGCGTCTGGTTGCCGATCGAGGGGCCGCCGAGGATCCAGGTCTGCAGGCTTTCGCCGACCAGCGGGATCGCGCCGAACAGACCGGTGATCACGTTGGCGCCGTGATAGGACATCTGGCCCCAGGGCAGCATGTAGCCGAGGAAGGCGGTGGCGATCATCAGCAGGAAGATCACGCAACCGAGGATCCAGAGCACTTCGCGCGGGGCCTTGTACGACCCGTAATAGAGGCCGCGGAACATGTGGATGTAGACGGCGAAGAAGAACATCGAGGCGCCGTTGGCGTGGATGTTGCGCAAGAGCCAGCCGAACGGCACGTCGCGCATGATGCGCTCGACCGAGGCGAAGGCGCCTTCGACGCTGGCCTCGTAGTGCATCGCGAGGATCACGCCCGTGAGGATCTGGACGGCGAGGCAGACCGCAAGGATGGCGCCGAAGACGTACCAGTAGTTCAGGTTCTTCGGCGTCGGGAAGCTGATCGCCGTGTCGTTGGCAAACCGGATGATCGGCAGGCGCTTGTCGAGCCAGCGTTCGAATGCCGAGTTCGGCGTGTAGGAGGATTCATGTCCGCTCATTTAAAGGTATCCTTCTCAGAGGGAGATGTTGACGACCGAGTCAGAGACCCAGCGATAATTGGGGACAGGCAGGTTCAAGGGCGCAGGGCCCTTCCGGATGCGGCCCGACGTATCGTAGTGCGAGCCGTGGCACGGGCAGAACCAGCCGCCATAGTCGCCGGTATTGCCCTGCGACGGGCCGACCGGGACGCAGCCAAGGTGGGTGCACGAGCCCGACGTGACCAGGATGGCGCGGTTCAGAGAACCATCGGCGCGGGGGCGAAGACGCGCATCGTCGGTTTCCGGATCGCGCAGCGAATCGAGGTTGACCGCTTCAGCCGAGGCAATCTCGGCCTCGGTGCGGTGGCGGATGAAGAAGGGCTTGCCGCCGATCAACACACGGATCTCGCCGCCGAGCGGGACTTTCGACACGTCGACTTCCAGCGCAGACGCCGCCTTGGTGTCGGCCGCCGGGTTCCACTGGTCCACGGCGGCCCAGGCAAACATGCCTGCCCCGCCGAGCGCCACGGCCCCGGTTGCGATGTGAATGAAGTTGCGACGGTCGTCATCGACCGTGTCTGTATTCGGATGTGTGGTCTCAGCGGTCACGCGTGACTCCGTCCCTGATCTCGAGGCGATGAACGCCTGTCCTTACTAAAGCTGGCTTACCCGCGCATTGCGGCAAGTAGGCGCGGACGCGGCAATTCTGCACGCGCCAACCTCCCCGTAGCGCCAGCGCGTTAGCGCGCCCTGACGAAAGTGACAACAGGCCTCTTGCGAGACCGGCGCGGGACGGTCCAGTGTCTGCGCATGACCACATCCCCGAAAACACCTGCATTGACCGATCATCAAGCCCGCGCCAGCGCGTGGTTCCGGGCCTTGCAGGCTGATATCTGCGCCCGGTTCGAAGCGCTCGAAGCGGCCGCTGGGCCGCCGCTTTACCGCGGACCGGCCGGGCGATTCGAATTGACCGAATGGGCGCGCGGCGACGGCAGCGAAGATCTGGGCGGCGGCCGGATGGGCCTGATGCGCGGCCGGGTGTTCGAGAAAGTCGGCGTTCATTTCTCGATGGTGCATGGCACATTTTCCGAGGCCTTTGCCGCGCAGATCCCCGGGGCGGACAAATCCGGCGGGCGATTCTGGGCGAGCGGCGTCTCGCTGATCGCCCATCCGCGCAATCCGCGCGTGCCGGCAGCGCACATGAACACGCGGATGCTGGTCACCAGCGAGACCTGGTTCGGCGGCGGCGGGGACCTCAACCCCCTGCTCGGCTATCAGCGCCACCAGGATTTTCCCGACACGGTGGACTTCCACACCGCCATGAAAGCGGCCTGCGACACCCATGACGGCGTCGACTACCCGCACCTGAAGGACTATTGCGACACCTACTTCCACCTGCCGCACCGCAACGAGCCGCGCGGCACCGGCGGCATCTTCTATGACCGGTTCCATTCCGGCGACTGGGAAAAGGACTTCGCCTTCACGCAGGAAGTCGGCCGGCAGTTCGCGGGCATCTACCCGGCCCTGGTGGCGCGCCGGATGAACGAGCCCTGGAGCGAGGACGAGCGCGAACAACAACTCATCCAGCGCGGGCGCTATGTCGAATACAACCTGCTCTACGACCGCGGTACGACCTTCGGCCTTAAAACCGGCGGCAATGTGGAGAGCATTCTTTCCAGCATGCCGCCCGTGGTGAAGTGGCCCTGAAACCCTCCAGAAACCGTCCAGACGAGATTTGGACGGTAGGCCCTTATCAGATGGGTTCGCAGCTTCGCCTGAGCCAGTCTGCATACATGGTTTCGTCAATCTCGCTGGCGGCAAGTTGCAGGGTGAAGGCGAGACGCTCGGCCAAAGGTGCAATCATTCGCCAGCCGTTCGCTTCGAGGAACAGCAATGCCGACAAGAATCCGATGCGCTTGTTGCCATCAAGGAACGGGTGATTGCGAATGAGCCCGGCGGCGTAAAGCGAGGCGAGAATGAAGAGATCGGTTTCGCCGTAAGACCAAGCATTAAGTGGGCGGGCGACAGCGCTTTCCAGCAACCCGGCATCCCGCGTGCCGGGTAGTCCGCCATGCAGGTCTATCTGACGGTCATGGAGACGTACGATCACGTCTAGTGGCAACCAGCGGGGCGCCTTCATTTCGCAAGGGCTCGGAGGACCTCGCGATTCTCTTCCATGATGCGCTCGGCCATCTGCATCAGGCGGTCGACCTCATCGTCTGATACCGACAGCGTCAAGCCCGACGCCGTTGGCATGACATCAAGCGTGTCACCTTCCTTGACGTTCAGTTTATCCAGCACGTCTTTCGGCAGCACAACGCCGAGCGAATTGCCGATCTTGCGGATTTTCAGACGGGTCATGGCGGCACTCCTGTTGCTACGGGCGTTATAACACACGAAAGGCGGCGCGCCTAGCGCGCCAGCCGCCCCAGAAGGCGCGCCCTGCCGAGGGTGAAACCGGAAGCGATCCAGTCTTCCTCCAGCCGCCGCAACGCCTCGCCGACCGCCGGGCCCGAAAGGCCTGCACCAAGGGCGTCTTCTCCGTTCAACGGGAAGACCGGCCGCCGCCAGGCTGCGACCCGCCGCATAACTCCCGCCAGCGCATCGAGCGAAGGCGTT
>JBGSOU010000072.1:0-1769 GCA_041739025.1 Hyphomonas sp. | reverse complement strand
GGCGCATCGACCAGGCCGCGCTGAGCTTCGACAGGACCAGCGACCGGCTCGCGGACCTGTGGACCGCGCTCCGCAAACGCGGTGTTTCCGCCACACCTGGTTCAAGTCATGCGGGCGATCCGGAATGACGCACCCGCAGCCCTTGCCATTCCGGAAAAACGCCGCACACATGAACCGCTGAAACCTGAAGCGGGGCTGCAATGCGACTCAGAAACCTGTGCCTGGCGGCCGTGGCCGGGCTGGCCCTCACGGCGTGTGATGCGCCCGGCAAGGGCGCCGGCAAGGATGCGGCTTTCGTGCCGCCGGTCGAAGCCTTTCCGTCCACCTACAAACCCTATCCGTCGCAGACGCTGCTGATCTCGAATGCCACCGTGCTCGACGGAATCGGCGGGCGGATCGAGAACGGCGCCGTGCTGATCCAGGACGGCAAGATTGCCGCAATCGGCGCTGACCTCACCGCGCCGGAGGGCGCCGCGACGATCGATGCGCGCGGCAAGTGGGTCACGCCCGGCATCATCGACAATCACAGCCACCTCGGCGCCTATCCCTCGCCGGGCGTCGATTCGCATGGCGACGGCAACGAGATTTCCGGACCGGTGACCTCGGAAGTCTGGGTCGAACATTCGATCTGGCCGCAGGATGCAGGCTTCACCCGCGCGCTGGCGGGCGGCATCACCTCGCTGCAGATCCTGCCGGGCAGCGCCAACCTGTTCGGGGGCCGGGGCGTGACCCTGAAGAACGTGCCCGCGCGCACGATGCAGGCGATGAAGTTTCCCGGCGCGCCCTACACGCTGAAGATGGCGTGCGGGGAAAATCCGAAGCGCGTCTATGGCTATGGCCGGGGCTCCACACCCGGCGGCGCGCCGTATTCGCGGATGGGCAATGTCGCCGGATACCGGGATGCCTGGATCAAGGCGACGGACTACAAGAAGCAGCTCGACAAGGCGAAGACTGGCGGCGGCGATCCGCCCAAGCGCGACCTTGAACTCGAAACGCTGGCCGGTGTGCTGAACGGCGAAATCCTCGTCCACATGCATTGTTACCGCGCCGACGAGATGGCCGTGATCATGGATATGTCGAAGGAGTTCGGCTACAAGGTCACCGCCTTCCACCATGCCGTCGAGGCCTACAAGATTGCCGACAAGCTGGCCGAATACGGCGCCTGTTCGTCGATGTGGGCCGACTGGTACGGCTTCAAGATGGAAGCCTATGACGGCATTCGCGAGAACATCCCGCTGGTCCACAATGCCGGGGCCTGCGCCGTCGTCCATTCCGACAGCGATGTCGGCATCCAGCGCCTCAACCAGGAAGCCGCCAAGGCCTGGTCCGATGGCAAGCGGATCGGCATCGACATACCGATGGAAGTGGCGTGGACCTGGCTGTCGATCAATCCGGCCCGGACGCTCGGCATCGACGACCGCACCGGCAGCCTCGAGCCCGGCAAGATGGCCGATCTCGTGATCTGGACCGGCAATCCGTTCAGCACCTACAGCAAGGCCGAAAAGGTCTATATCGACGGCGCCCTGATGTTTGACCGCAATGATCCGGCCAACCAGCCGGTGATGGATTTCGAACTGGGCCAGCCCGGAGAAGGTGACCGCAAATGATCCGACGCATGCTTGTCAGCCTCACCCTTCTCGCCGCCGCGCCGGCCGCGCTGGCCGAGCCGGTCGCCATTTATGGCAAGACCGTCTGGACCGGCACCAGCCAGGGGATGATCCCGGATGGTGTCGTCGTGATCAATGACGGCCGCATCGTTTCGGTGGGCC
>JBGSOU010000042.1:0-6697 GCA_041739025.1 Hyphomonas sp. | reverse complement strand
GACCGCCACGCTGGGCGGCATGGATGTCGCGGCGGACCGCTGGGGCGTCGATGTGGTCACGGGCGGCTTGCAGAAGTGTCTCGGCGGCCCGTCGGGGTCGGCGCCGATCACCGTGTCAGACCGTGCGGCAGAGCATATCTTTTCACGCCGTCACACCGAGCGCGGGATCCAGCGGGTTGATCTGGAGCAGGGGCGCAGTCACCGGATCAGTTCCAACTATTTCGACCTTGCCATGATCATGGATTATTGGTCCGAGAAGCGTCTCAACCACCACACAGAAGCGACCTCGATGCTCTACGGTGCGCGGGAATGCGCCTGCGTCGCGCTCGAAGAAGGGCTTGAAGCGCGCTATGCGCGCCACGCGGCAGCAGGCCGCGCCGTTGTGGCCGGCGTACGAGCCATGGGCTTGCGGGTCTTCGGGGATGATCGTTTCCGCATGACCAATGTGACCGGCATCCACATTCCGGACGGTATAAACGGGGAAAATGTACGTCTACGGATGCGGGAAGATTTCGAGATCGAGATCGGAACGGCTTTTGGGCCGCTTCAGGGCAAGATCTGGCGCATCGGTGCGATGGGGTTCAATGCCGCCAAGCACAAGGTCCTGATCACCCTCGGCGCCCTCGAAGCGGTGCTGCGCGCCGAGGGCTTCAGGCTGCCAGCGGGGGCGGGTGTGGATGCCGCGCTCGAGGCGTTCAACGCATGAGCCGCGATCTCGCCGGATATGGGTCATCGCCGCCGCCTGCCGGCTGGCCCGGCGGCGCACGCATCGCGGTGCAGTTCGTCGTCAACTATGAAGAAGGCGCCGAGAATTCGGTCTTGAACGGCGACCCGGGCTCGGAAGCGTTCCTGTCGGAAATGGTGGGCGCTCAGTCACAGACCGGTGCGCGCGCCATGGCGATGGAAAGCCTCTACGAGTACGGCTCGCGTGCCGGCTTCTGGCGTCTCCACCGTCTGTTTACGGAGCGCCGCGCGCCGGTCACGGTGTTTGGTGTTGCCCGGGCCATGGAGCAGAATCCTGAGGCGGTGGCCGCCATGATCTCGGCGGAATGGGAAATTGCGTCCCACGGCCTGCGCTGGATCGACTATCAGAATGTCTCCGAAGAGATTGAACGTGCGCATATCCTCGAGGCAATCGCCCTCCACACGCGCCTCACAGGCGCACGCCCTCTAGGCTGGTATCAGGGACGCACCAGCCCCAACACGGCGCGGCTCATCGCGGAAGAAGGCGGCTTTGTCTACGATGCCGACAGCTATGCAGATGACGTGCCCTACTATGACAAACGAAATGGAAGGCCCCAGCTCATCGTTCCGTATACGCTTGATGTGAATGACATGAAGATCGTTGCGCTCAACGGGTTCAGTGAAGGAGAAGCCTTTTTCCGTTACATGCGCGATACGTTCGACATGCTGTACCGGGAAGGCGGTCGCATGATGTCGATCGGACTTCACGGACGCATTGCCGGGCGTCCCGGACGCGCCTTGGCGGTAGCCCGGTTCCTCGATCACATCGCGGCGGTGCCGGACGTCTGGATCGCGCGGCGCATCGACATCGCGCAGCACTGGTTGAAGGCGCATCCTCCATGAAGATCAACGACCCCGCCCTGATCGCCGAAGTGAGCCATGCCTTCCAGCGCTACGAAATGGCGCTCATGACAGATGACATAGCAGTGATGGACGAACTGTTCCGGCAAGCGCCCGAGACGATCCGTTACGGTGTCGGCGAGGTGCTCTATGGCCATCAGGAAATCGCCGATTTCCGCCGGGGCCGTGGAGGCTCGCCGCCGCGCCGGCTCGGGCGTGTCGAGATCGCGACCTATGGCGACAGTTTCGCAACGGCGAATGCCGAATTTTTTCGCGAAGGCTCCACCCGCCGGGGGCGTCAAAGCCAGGCCTGGGTGAAGTTCGAGGATGGCTGGAAAGTGGTCGCCGCACATGTGTCAATCGAAGGAACCGCGCCATGACGATCGACGGCGTCAACGCGCTTTCGCCTCCCGAATTCCTGTTGGCCTTTGGGGGTCTCTACGAGCACAGCCCCTGGATTGTTGAGGCTGCGGCGGCCAAGCGTCCGTTCACGGATTTCGAGGCCATGCTGGACGCGCTCGGCGAGGTCGTGGACGCATCTGGAGAAGTGCGGCAGCTTGGCTTGCTTCGCGCGCACCCGGAGCTTGCCGGAAAAGCGGCAATTGACCACACGCTTACCGGCGCGTCGACCCTCGAACAGGCCTCTGCTGGGCTCGACCGGATGACGCCCGAGGAGTACGAGACCTTTCATGCACTCAACGCCGCCTACCAGGCGCGCTTTGACTTTCCTTTCATCATCTGTGTGCGCCTTACCGACAAGCCAGGGATCCTCAAGGCCATGGCGGACAGGCTTCAAAATTCGCGCGACCAGGAATTCCGGACCGCGCTGGATGAGGTTTCTAAGATTGTCAGGCTGAGACTGGAGGCAATGTGGTCATGAACAAGCTGGATGCTCATTCGCTCCGGGTCCGAAAGGATCTGGAGGTCCTTGGCCTTGGCCAACCGACCTGGGTCACCCCACGTTCGGGTGTGTATGACGTGGTGATTGTCGGGGGCGGGCAAAGCGGTTTGGCCGCTGCCTTCGGATTGATCCGGGAGCGGATCAGCAACATTCTTGTCATCGACGAGAATCCCAAGGGTCAGGAAGGCCCTTGGGTCACCTATGCGCGCATGATCACGCTGCGCACGCCGAAGGACCTGCTGTCGATTGAACACGGGATTCCGTCGCTCACCTTCCGGGCGTGGTGGAGTGCCCGTCACGGCGAAGAAAGCTGGAATGCCATCGGCAAGATTCCGCGCGGCGATTGGATGGATTACCTGCGCTGGTATCGCGACGTGCTTGATCTTCCGGTCGAAAATGAGGTCAAGCTGCGGCGGATCGAACCTTCGGGCGAGGGCGTGCACCAGTTGCATGTTGAAGACCCGTCGGGTCCGCGCCAGATCAAGGCGCGCAAGGTCATTCTCGCGACCGGCATTCAGGGTGGCGGTGAGTGGCATACGCCTGAGATGATCCGCGCCGCCTTGCCGAGATCGCGCTTTGCGCACACGTCGGAGTGCATTGATTTTGCATCGCTGAAGGGCAAGCGCATCGGCATTCTCGGCGGCGGCGCATCGGCGTTCGACAACGCCCAGCATGCTCTGGAGCTAGGCGCAGCATGCGTGGATGTTTTCATGCGCCGTACTGAAATGCCGAGGGTGAACCCGATCCGGTTCATGGAGAAGTCCGGCGTCGTGCCGCGCTTTTCCGCGCTGAACGATGCGGAAAAGTACAAGGTCATTTCATACTTCATGCGCCGAAATCAGCCGCCCACGAACGACACGTTCCAGCGCGCGGCGTCCTATCCCGGCTTCAGTCTTCATCTGGGCGCACAATGGGAAGGCGTTCGCGAGACGCCAGATGGTGTTGAAGTCACTACCCCCAAGGGCGTCTTTGTCTACGATTTCATCGTTCTGTCGACCGGTCTCCTGACCGACGTGTGCCTGAGGCCAGAGCTTGCCGCGCTGGAGCCGTACATTGCGCGCTGGGGCGACCGGTTCAAGGCGCCACCCGAGGACAGGAGTGACCTGCTCGACCTGCACCCCTATCTCGGCGAAGGCTTTGAATTCACGCCGCGGACGCCTGAACAGGCGCCGTTCGTGCACGGCGTGTTTGCCTTCAACTATTCAGCGCTGCTCAGCCTCGGTCTTTCGGCTTCGGCGCTGACCGGTCTGCCCTACGCCTTGCCGCGCCTGGTGCGCGGGGTGGCCGATCAGCTTTTCCTGGACGACAAGTCCCTCTGGATGTCGTCTTACTTCGCTTATGCCGATCCCGAATTCGTCAGCGAATGGTCGCCGGCTGCCGGCGCGAAAGTGGACGCGCAATGACCCTGTCGACCCATATTCTCGACCTCGTGACCGGTCAGCCCGCAGCCGGCGTCCGGATCGCGCTCCTGTTTGCGGGTGCAGAGCAGGGCAATGGCGTGACGGACAGCGATGGACGGTGCCGGAACCTGCTGGGCGACGCCGCTCTCAGGGCGGGGGCTTACCGCCTGGTCTTTTCCGCCGGCGAATACCTGAGGCGCGTTCACCCAGGCAATGACGCACCTTTCTTCGACGACATTCCGGTGGACTTCACGATCACGGATACCGGCCGGAGCTATCACGTGCCGCTTTTGCTCTCCCCCTTCGGCTATTCGACGTATCGCGGTAGCTGAACCTGCAGGCATAGCGCCTCAAAACTCCCCGTGCGCGGTGCTTTTGAGGGAAAATTAACCGTAAAAAAACCTGAACTTGCCAAAGATTGCCGGGTTGGCGTCCTTTGCGGCGCGTTGCTCAGGTTTTGACGATGTCCACACCCGCCCGTCAAACGGCAGACATGGTGCCCTTCAACGCCGCCCAGCGCAGCTTCCGGGAAGTGTGCCAGGCTGCGATTCGTGTGTTCAACCTGATGGGCAAGTACCACACCGCGCCGTACCCGAATGCGTACGCCGTCCTGTTTGCCTACACCACCGGTTCGAACGAAGCGCTCGTCTCCGATGTGAACGACCTGCTGCAGCTGAAGGATCAGTTGAGCCCTTATGATATCGAGACGCTCTATCAGGAATACCTGATGGACGACGCTGAAACCTTCACCACACAGGGGATTGGTCAGGCGATCGGCAACGAAATCAATACCGTTCTCGAGATCATCGAGAAAAGCCTCAAGCACAACGATGATTTCTCCAGCTCGCTGGATTCCTTCGCCACTAAGGTTCCGGACGCGGCCACGACCGAAAGCCTGACGAATGTCGTCGCGGGGCTGCTGCAAGAAAATCGCCGTATGGCCGAGATGACGCGTGAGCTCAATCAAGGTCTGGCCCGGTCGCAAAGCCTCATCGGCGATCTGAATCTCAAGCTCGAAGAAGTGCAGGCGCAGAGCCTGCGCGATCCCGTGACCGCCATTCCCAACCGCCGGGCCTTCGACAAGCAGATCGCGGAAACCGCGGCCCGCGCCGAAAGGCTCAATGAGAGCTTCTGTGTCGTGCTGACCGACGTCGATCAGTTCAAGGCCCTGAACGACACGCACGGCCATCCGGCCGGTGATGCTGTCCTGGCCGGATTTGCAGCGCTCATGGCGTCCAGCCTGGAGCCGGGTGAATTCGTCGCGCGCTATGGCGGCGATGAATTCGCGATGATCCTGCCGGGGCGCAATCTGATGTCGGCTTACAATTTGCTGGTCAAGCTGAAGCATGATTTCAAGAACAGCCGCCATCCCGGTGCGGAGCCGGACACCATCATCACCGGCATCACGGCCTCCTTTGGTGTCTCTCGGTATGAACCCGGCATGTCGGTCCGCGACGTGATCGAACAGGCGGATGCCTGCCTGCGCGATGCAAAAGCGGCCGGACGCAATCTCGTGAAAGCACCGGGAATCTCCTGATCTTTCGGCAACGCTGGCGCGTTGGCAGATCAGGACCGTGCGGCGTCCAAGTTCTTAACAACCGCCCATTTTTTCGATCTTGGGGCGACAAAGTCGCACGGGGCTCGCCTCATGCGCGAAGTCAGACTCGTGCGCCGTCACACTTAGGGAAACCGGGCCCATCCCGTGCGAAACCTTTGACACAAATTCAGGCTAATGCAGCGGCCCGCGACGGATTGCCCCCGCCGCCGCGTTCAACCTGAGCTTTCCTGTCAATCATTCCCCGAGTTCTCATGCAAAACACACCCCTGATGCGCCGCCGATGGGTCTGGATCGTGGCCGCGCTTGTTGTCGCGGCCGTTGCCGCCATTGTGGTGAAAGCGGTCTGGGGCGGCGAGAAGGCGCCGGAATACCAGACGGCGGAAGTGACGCGCGGCGATATCGAGGTCACGATTTCTGCCGCGGGCAAGATTGTTTCCAAGGATTCCGTCACGGTCGGCGCGCAGGTGTCGGGCCAACTGAAAGAACTGCTCGTCGAGGCGGGTGACAACGTAAAGAAGGGCGACCTGCTCGCCCGCATCGATGCGACGATTGCGACAACCAGTGTCGAGGCCAACCGCGCTCAACTCCGGGAGCTGCAAGCGACGCGCAAGCAGCAGCAGGCCTCGCTCGATCTGGCGAAATCCAACGCCGATCGGGCAACCATGCTGTTTGAGGCCGACGCCATCGCACGCGCAGACTATGAAACTGCGATCGCAGAAGCGGCCGTCGCCACCGGCAAGCTTGAAGCCATCGACGCGCAGATCTCCCGGCAGAGCTCCACGCTGCGCGCCGATCTGGCGACGCTGGAATTCACCAACATCTATGCGCCCATCTCCGGCACCATCGTTTCGCTGGAGGCGGTGGAAGGCCAGACGCTCAACGCAAACCAGACGGCGCCGACAATTCTCACCCTCGCGGATCTCAGCATCATGACCGTCGAAACGGATGTCTCGGAGGCCGACGTCCTGCGCATTGCGCCCGGCCAGGTCGCATGGTTCACGACCTTGGGAGACGCGGCGCGCCGCTGGGAGACGTCTGTCCGCCAGGTTCTGCCGACGCCCGAAGTGCTGAATGATGTGGTGCTCTACAAGGCGCTGCTGGACATTGCGAACCCCGAAGGCCGCCTCAAGCCCGAAATGACGGCGCAGGTTTTCTTCGTCACGGGATCGGCCAAGGACGCGGTTCTCGTTCCCGTCACCGCGCTGCAGGCCGCGCCCGCCCGGCCCGCGCGCGCTGAGGACCAGAACCCTGGTG
>JBGSOU010000013.1:0-2915 GCA_041739025.1 Hyphomonas sp. | reverse complement strand
ACGACCCCTGCGTGGGCATCCGGGCGGTGCCGGTGGCGGAGGCGATGCTGGCCTGCGTGCTGGCCGATGCGAAGCTGCGCCACCGGGGCCAGACGGGCCGCTGACACAAATCATTCATTCAACTTCCATCGCGGGAACCGGCGCGCTCTGCTAGGCAGGCCCCGGTTCAATATTTGCGTGGGGAGAAACCGGCGATGATGCTCGGCGGATTGGAATTGTTTGCGCTCGTCGGCTTCCTGATTGCCGCCTATTCGATCGTCGCCAACGACGCGATCCAGACGCTGGGCACGTTCCTGTCGTCGAACAGCCGCGCGCCCTGGTGGATCCTCTGGCTCTATGCCTGCTCGATCATTGTTGCCGTGATGCTGTACGGATACTTCGTGCTCAATACGGACATTGCCTATGGGCGCCTGAACCGGATCCCCTATCCCGAGACGGGCATCGAGTGGTGGCACGCGCTGCCGCCCGCCGTTCTGCTCATCCTGACGCGGTTCGGCATTCCGGTCTCGACAACATTCCTCGTGCTGACGATTTTTACGATGACCGGCGGCGCCACCACAGAGGGCGTCCTGAAGGACATGCTGATCAAGTCCGGGGTCGGCTACCTTGTCGCTCTGTTTGCCGGCGGACTGGTCTATCTTGCGGTGGCCAACACCTGGGAACGCTGGATCCATTCGACGCTCACGCGGCCGATCCCGATCTTCTGGATCGTCCTGCAATGGCTGTCGACGGCGTTTCTCTGGACGCAGTGGCTGATCCAGGATCTTGCCAACATCTTCGTGTTCCTGCCGCGCAGCACGGTGACCGTGGGCACCGACACCTCCGTGACGTTTGATCCGTGGCTGCTGGTGTTTGCGACCCTGGTGATGCTGGCGCTGCACGCCTGGATCTTCGCGACGCGCGGCGGCGAGATCCAGAAGATCGTCAACACCAAGACGAACATCACCGACATCCGGGCCGCGACCCTCGTCGATTTCATCTACGGCATCATTCTCGTGCTGTTCAAGGAGATCAACGATGTGCCGATGTCCACCACCTGGGTCTTCCTCGGACTGCTGGCCGGACGGGAAATCGCGATCTCTTACATCTCCGGCCTGCGCTCGCGCCGGGAAGCCGCGCATGACGTTCTGACCGACATTGCCCGGGCCGGCTTCGGCCTTGTCGTGTCGGTGACCATGGCGGTCGGCCTGCCCTGGCTGGCGACCGGCCACATCCCGAAATTCTGAAGTTGAAGGCCCCGGCGCGTTCTGCACCGGGGCCTTCATCATTGATCCGCTACCGGATGACTAGAACTTGACGACGCCGCCGATCGTGAAAACATCGGCTTCGCTGTCGTCGCCTTCATAGCGGCCGATATCGGCGCGCACGCCGAGCTTTTCCGTGAAGAACAGCTTGCCGCCCACGCCGTAAGCGAGGCCGTCGACATCTGCCGAGGCGCTGCCGAGACCCGGAACGCTGGCATTGAATTCCGACGTGGCATAGCCGACGCGGCCGAAGAGTTCGAGACGCTCGGAGACCGGCGCACGCAGCACGCCAAAGGCGCCCAGCGAGTTGTCGAGCTCGACCGTGCCCGGACCGACATTTGCGTCATCGATGCCGATCGAGACTTCGCCTTCAGCGCCCAGATACTGGTTGAAGAAGTAAGTGCCGCGACCCGTGAGGGCGCCCAGGTTCGCGCCATCGGCGTCAAACTGGGTGTAGCCTGCGCTGAGCTCGACATTGCCCTGGGCAACGGCGATGGGGGCAGCGAGGATGGCGGCAAGTGAAGCGAGTGCAAGTTTCATGATTTTTTTCTCCGTACTCTGCGCAACTGCGCGCCGCTGAGGTAGCAATGCTTTTGCCTCTCGCCAGCTTGCGATGCAGTAATGTGGAGGTTTGGCGGGCGCGCTGTTGCCCGGGGAACACAGATTATGACCGCAGTTTAATCTTGAACCGGAGCGCCCGGCACATCATGGCGCGGGCGACGCCAGACCGTGACCTTTGTCAGGAAGGCGAGCGTTCCACGTTCCTTGACAAAGCCCTGCGCCTCAAGGGCCGCGTCCAGATTCCAGTCGAGATAGCCCTTGTAATAGGGCTCGTGAAACCCATGCGGAAAATACTCAAGCAGGCCGTCGAGCGCCGGATAGTCTCCGAACTGGACACTGTCGGCGAGGATGAACGCGCCGTCGGGCTTCAGCACACGGAATATCTCGGCAAGGACTTTCGGGCGCACCCTCGGCGGCAGCTCGTGGAACAGGAAGATCGAGACGACGATATCCTTCGAGGCATTCTCCAGCGGCATGGCCTCGGCGGCGTCGTGGATCACTTCGGCGCGGCGCCACGGTGCGAGGCGGGCGCGGGCCGCGCTGGTATAGGCGGGCGACAGGTCAAGGCCGGCCGCGTTCAGTTTCGGATAGACTTCGAGAACCTTCTCAAGGAAGCGGCCATTTCCACAGGCCACGTCCAGGAGGCGCCGGGTGCGCTGGTCATGGCCTTTCAGCTCGCGCGAGATTTCGGCGAGGGCGGCGCGGCGCATGGCGTCGGCCGTGCCCGAGAACAACGCCTCGACCTGGGTATCGTAGAGCAAGGCGCTGTCGTCGGTGAACCAGCCGCCGGACTGGTAGTGGAAGTTCTGGAGGTAATAGGCAGGGTAGCGGTTCGTGCCTTCGGGCACCTGGGCGCGCACCTCGGTGCCATCCCGGGCAAGGCGGCGGCGGTTGACCTCGGCGGCGTCGCCGAGAAAGGCGCGGGCCGATTTCAGCGCGCGCGGCAAGGCGGTGACATCGAGATCGTCCGGGGCGGGATAAAGGCCGGCTTCGACATTCGCGCGGTCCTGCACGAACAGCTGCAGATAGGCCTTGCGCAGGGCGGCCAGGTCGGGACGGCCACGGCTGGGCCGGAATTCAGGCTCGCCCGGACGGTCAAACCCGCCGGAC
>JBGSOU010000573.1:0-6928 GCA_041739025.1 Hyphomonas sp. | reverse complement strand
CGGGCCGGGCGGCGGAGAAGGCCTCCAGCGCGCCGCCAAGGTCGCCGCCGAATGTTCCGCCGAGTGACCAGACCGCCGGCGTGCCCGACACCCGGTCCATCGCCGCGCGCATCACGTCGTCCTGCTCTGCCCCGGTCACGATCAGCTTGGTCGCAGCAATGTTGACGCAATGCGCCAGCGCGTCGCCTTCAAGATTGTGATTGATCAGTGCCGTGACGAGTCCGGCCTTCGAGAAGCCTGCCCAGGCCGCCACATATTCAGGCCGGTTTTCCATGAAGAGGGAGACACAGTCCCCCGCCTTGAGCCCCTGCGCCAGCGCCCAGTTAGCAAACCGGCTCGCCAGCGCATCGAACTCGGCATAGGTCGTCGACTGGCCCTCGAACCGGAACGCAATGTTGTTCGGGAACGCGTCCACAGCCCGCTCGAAATCATCCGCCACCAGGAAATCCGACTCCGGCGAAATGTCGCCGGTCCACTTGTTCAGGAGCTGCGCGTCCTGAAAAAAGCGGAACTCGCGCGCGAGGATGGCAACGGGATTCATATCGGCGTCCTTGAACCTAAGAGCGTCGTCAATATAGCTGACTGTCTAAGGCTTCGAATCAAGGATGTTTCGGGCAGGATGTCAAAGAAAACCGGCGTCATCCAGCCGTTGCCTTACCTTGCGGGACGGCATAATGCTGCGCCGCACAAAGATAAAAAGAGGAACCGCCCCATGGCGACCGATCCCGTCAGCGACCTGCTCACCCTGCTCGACCTCGAGCGTCTCGAACTCGACCTGTTCCGCGGCCAGAGCCCGGACGAGGAGGAAAGCCAGCGCGTCTTCGGCGGACAGGTCATCGCGCAGGCGCTGGTCGCCGCCTATCGCACCGTGCCGGATGACCGCACCTGCCATTCCCTCCACGCCTATTTCATCCGCCCGGGCGACCCGAAAGTGCCGATCATCTACCAGGTCGACCACTCCCGTGATGGCGGCAGCTTCACCACCCGCCGCGTCGTCGCCATCCAGCATGGCAAGCAGATCTTCAACCTCGCGGCCAGTTTCCATGTCGCCGAAGATGGCTGGCACCACCAGCACGAGATGCCCGAAGTGCCGGGCGCCGAAACGCTGGACGACCGCATCGAATGGCGCCGCAAGTTCGCCGAAAAGCTTCCCGAGCGCCACCGTGGCCATTTCCTCCGTCCACGCCCGATCGAGATGCGCGAGATCGAGCCGCTCGATCCGCTGAAGCCGGCCAAGGCCAGCGACGTGCACCATCTCTGGTTCCGCGTGGCGCGTCCGATCGACGAGGCGCCCTGGCTGCACCACTGCCTGCTCGCCTATGCCTCGGACATGGCCCTCCTCGGCACCGGCAACCGCCCGCACGGCGTCTCCTGGATGACCGGCGAGCTGATGTCGGCCAGCCTCGACCACGCCATGTGGTTCCACGCGCCGATGAAGTTCGATGACTGGCATCTCTATTCGATGGACGCGCCCTATGCCGGCGGCGGCCGCAGCTTCAATCGCGGCAAGGTCTTCGACCAGCAAGGCCGTCTCATCGCCTCAGTCGCCCAGGAAGGACTGATGCGCAAGGCCATCCGCAAGCCGAAGGACTGATCCTGTTATCTTCTGAGCTTTCGGGCCTTTGACGCACCACTCACCGGGTTCGGTCAGGTCACCGACCCATAGTCTGCGCCGACCTCGGCAAACCAGTCCCGCCAGAACGCCTTCACCTCGCCCAACGGAAGTGCGTATACCTGACGCGGAACAATCCGGGCGACAACCTCGACGCCTTCAAGCCCGGGGCGCATGTCCGCAAGGCCGGACTGAGACCAGGCCGCCGCGTCGGCGCCGCTCTTGTACATCGAAAAGCCCGGCGAATGCTGCATCAGGTCAGATACGAGGATCAGCCGGCGCGTTGGAACCTGCGGCTGGAAATCCGGCCGGTCGGCAATCGTGTACATCGCCTCCATCAGCGGCGCGCTCGGCGCGACCGTATCGCGCAGCGCCTCGTCGGCCTCTGCCATCAACGGTGCATGAAAGCGCCGTTGCCAGGCCTGCTCGATCATCTTCGGGTTCTGGAAGATCGGGTTGGCTTCCGCCGCACTGCCGGGCGAGCACCCGGTGAACACCTGCGCCGGATCATACGGCGAGGCAGAGTTCGGCACCAGAAGCGTCAACCGGCCATAGCGCGGCAGGCTGCGGGCTTCGTCATCGAGCAACGTCCGCACCCAGTCGAGATCGGTTGCATTGAAAGGATCGGACTGGTCCACCAGAACAATCGTGTGCACCGGATCATCCCGGTCCAGCCGGCACCCCGATTCTCCGTCGGTCGGCGGCGGCTGGTGGATCGCCGCCGCAGCGAACAATCCGAATACGGAGGTCAGCATCAGCGCGATGGCCGATCGCCAGAACCAGGGGCCGCGTTCTCTGCGTCGTGCCATGTTCAACCCGCCTTCTTGGCATCGTCGGACGCTTTCGCGTCACGCACCCGGCCGATTTCCTCGGCCACTTTCTTCTCGATGGAGGACAGGCCCTGCTGCACCTGCTGGATATGCGTTTCCAGCCATTCCCGGGTCAGGTTCAGCGCCATGATGTTCTGGTCGATCACCTTGATCGCGGCATTCGCCTGCGCGCGTTCCTTTGCATAATCGAACGGCGGCAACTGCGGCGTGATGATCTCGTCGAAATAGGCCGGGCAAGCCGCCTGCTCGCCCAGCTTGTCGCGCAGGGAGTTTCGCGTCCGCCGGTGCGCCTGACGGTAAGCCACCTTCAGGCCCCGCTCCTGGTCGGCCGCCTTGGCGGCAATCGCCACGGCAATGTCCCGGCGCGACTCGAGCACGTTCATCGCCTTTTCAATTTCGCGCTTGGCGGCAGTATGGCGCGAGAGCTGCGTCTCGAACCACATCCGGCTCGCGGAAAAATAGGACGACAGATCGCCGCGCAGATCCTCGCGCAGCTGCTGGCGGTGCTCATAGGCCTTGCGCTCCTTGCGCCAGACCCGGCCATAGCCCGGATAGGGGTCCGTGATCCGGTCATAGCCCTCGTAGACCGCCAGTCCGAACACCGTCAGCCCAAGGACCAAAAGGGCGAGCGCCACGAAACTGTCAAACCCGAACACATTCGGGAACATCGATGCCAGCACCGCGCCCGGCGCAATCTCGAACATCGAGAACTCGCCCAGCCGCCCGTCGGCCTCGGCAATCAGAAGTCCGGCCTCCACCGCGTCCCGGAAATGGGCCACGAAGAAGTTCAGGAAAATCCCGATCATCACGCAGACGGCCGCAATCACGCCGCCCGCCACCTTCGCCGGCAGGGCCGGATGGTTGAGGTAGCGCAGGCCGAAAAAGCCGCCCACCACCCCGAACAGGACGTTGACCGCCGACACCCCGAACGCCACCAGCATGCCTCCCAGAAGGCCGGCACTCTGGGCATCCTTGAACAGAAGCGCGTTGAATGCACCCTCGACCAGCATGATGAACACCAGGATGGCAATGGCCTGTTCCACGTTCTTCTTGATGTCCGGCGTGCGCTGGCCGATCCGCTCGCCGTGGCGTTCCCTGAAGGCCTGCAGCTCGATGATCGCGGCGGAGTGGCGCTCCTTCGCGTCATTCGAATCGTCGGTCTCATAATGGCGGTATTCATGCTCCTCGGCCTTGATGGCCTCGCGCAGCTGATCGGGATGAATATCGGCCGGCGCCGTGTCGTGGATGAAGTTTCGCACGCCCGCCGCCGTGGTCGACATCCAGGTGGTCAGCCCGCGCCGCACTTCCTCCGCGCGCTCGGCGATCAGCTGCTCGCGTTCGCTCCACTGGTCCTGCGTCATGGCCTCCGAGACCGGCAGGGCATCTGCCGCATCCATGCGGGCATCCTTGCGGGTACGCCCGCGGCTGAGCCCCAGCTCGCCCTTGGCGCGCTTGCCCTTCAGTCCGTGATCTGACAATTCATTGCGGCCCTGCAGCGGAACAATCCGCTTCGGGCATCCGATGTCCGTGCCCCAGCGCACAGCTCTCTTGCTCATCTTCCGTCCTCGTGCCGTTAACGATTGGCCTCCCATCAGGCTTGCATCAAGCGTGGGCGTGGAGACTTGACAGAGTCTGAACGTAAACGGCATCTACCAAAATCGTAATGTTCGTTAACTGAGCAAACTGTAATGTACGGTGCGGGCACGCAATCCGTGCATTTTCATGGGCTTAGGGTGGAAGTGTCACCGCCGGGACACAGGACGCACAAAAGACCGATGCGTAAGGCTTTGCTAACGCCTGTGTCCAAAGCAAGGGCATTGGGGCCCGGTCAGGCGCTTTCGCGCAGCAACTCCAGCAGCGCCGGGCCAGACTGGTAGGCCGCAAATATGTCACCGCTGGGCAGGTATCCGAACGGAATCGCGAGGCGTTTTGCTTCCGCCTCGAAGCCCCGGCGCCAGCTCTCGGTGGTCTCTGCGCCCGACAGCGCCATGCCACGCACGTGCGTCAGAACACCATCGGTCAGGAAGGGATCGTCGTTCAGCGAATAGCGGATCTCGTCCCGGAATGTCTCCGAATCGATGGCCGAGCCAACGTCCCAGCCGGTCGCGATGTCCTCGTGGAACGTACGCACGAACGCGACGTCTCCGTCGCTCTTCTGGCAAAGCGTTTCGTAGAACCGCTTGGCACCGAACCGGCCCGCCACCTGGCGGAATGCCATCAGCGACAGTCGCGCGCCCGCCGGGTTCTGGATCGATTGCGCCAGGATCGGGGCGATCCATTGCGGACGGAATTCGCCCATCACGTCCCGGTTGAACACGCAGTTCACGTAGACCGAGTAGGTCACGCGCGGGCAGCGCGCCGCCAGCCGATAGCCGACCGGACAGCCTGAGCCGACGGCCACCAGCACAACATTCTCGAGCCCCGCCTCGTCGAGGAAATGCGTGATCAGCTCTGCTTGTGCCTCGACATCGCCCACCCGGCCGGATGCGCCGAAGCCGGGCCGGCGGATAACCAGCGTTCCGAAGCCGTCCCTTGCGGCATCGACACAGAACCCCCAGGAGGGCGCATTGGGATATTCCAGCGAGTGAAGGAACAGAACCGGCCGCAACCCGTCCGCGCCGAACTGCATGAATTCGGTCACAACGCCGCGCGGCCCCACCCGCGCCGTCTGCCAGACCCGGAGGATCCGCTTCCGGTCACCCAGCCGGTCCAGCAGATTGCCGCTCGGCGTGGCAGCAGACTCAGGAAGCGCGGCGTCAGATTGCATCCTGCCTCACCTAAAAGGACTGTGGTTCAAGTCGAGTGGCACTTTTGTCGCTACGTAATTCCATCGCAGGACCCGATCGCAGAAACCCGGGACCACATCTGATGCGCGCCGCAATCTAGCGAAACTTGCAGCTCTACGGAACCTTGTGCAGCAGATCGAGCAAGGCTGTAGAGTTCTGGTGAAGCGCAAAGAAAGCGCCATTCGGCAGGGTCACCGCCGGAATGCCGAGTTCGGCCGATCTTCGCTCAAATGCCGCTCGCCAATTGGGCTTGGCGTCAGCTCCGATCAACGCCATCCCCGGAAACCCTTTCAGCGCACCAGCGGTCAATTCCGGATCGTCGAGCAGGATGCTGAGGTCCCTCCTGAACGTATCGGCGTCAATCCGCGAGAACGCCCCCCAGGCATCGGCCAGATCCCGCTCGTGGATCTTGATGAACTCGCGGTCACAGGGAAGATTGAACAGGGTTTCATACAGCGTCTGATGTCCGGCGCGCCGGCCGAACTGGATCATCGCGGCCAGCGACAGGCTCGCCCCGGACCGCGTCTGCAGCGTTTGCAGCACCAGATTGACCGCCCAGGGCTCCAGCCCGTCCGGATCGGCGCCGGAATAGGCCGGACGGGCGAGAAAGGTGAAGGCCACCTGAGGACAGGTCTGCGCGAGTTTCAGGCCCGTCCGGCGCGCGGTGCCCTCGACGACGAGCACGGCGTCTTGAATGGCCGCCTCTTCAAGAAACTCGGCGAGAACGGCAACCTCCTCGTCAACGCTGGCAACCGGGCTCGACTCGCCGAAGCCGCAGCGGCGCAGGGCGATGATGCCGAAACCTTCCGCCGCCGCATCCACACACAGCCCCCAGGGCGGCGCCATCGGATATTCCAGCGAATGCAGCCAGATCACCGGCCGCAGGCCGTTGCCGCCGAACTGCATGAACTGGGCCTTTTTGCCGGACCGGCGCAGCGGTGTCGTCTGCCAGACCCGCAGGACCCGGGCGCGGTGACCGGCCTGATTGAGATCATTGGCGTACGGAGCGACCCCCGTATCTGGCGCAGGTTCGCCGCCATGGGCGCTTCTGGATATTCCGTTCGGCATGAGGCCCCCGTCTTTTTCGAAGACGTAAAGCACGCTCCGCTACCCGGATTCTAGCAGAAACGCTACTCCACCTTTGGTCGAAGGCCGCCGGACCCCTGAAAACTGCGGTATTTGACGGGGCTTGCCTGACGCAGCGGCACAGGCGCAGCCTTGCAGAACCAGAGACATCAAACCCACCGGGAGCCCGACACATGCCAGATCCAAACATCCTGAGCCGCCTCAATCCGGAGTTTGCACCGCTGTTCGCGCAATTCGCGGTCGTGCCGGAAACGCCGCCGACGATGGAAGAGACCCGGGCCATGTACCGCGCCCTGCAGCCCAAGACACCGCAGATCGCAGTGGGCGAGATCCGCGAGGCCGAAATCCCAGGCCCTTCCGGTCCGCTCAAGGTTCGCCACTACATCCCGGCCGGGAAAGGTCCCTTCCCGGTGATCGTGCATTTTCATGGCGGCGGCTTCCTGATCGGCGATCTCGACACGCATGACGCGCAGTGCCGCCTGCTTTGCCGGGACGCGGGCTGCATCGTCATGGCGGTTGATTATCGTCTGGGGCCGGAGCACCCCTATCCGGCGGCCCATGAGGACTGTTTCGCGGCGCTGCGCTGGGCCGGGGCGAAGGCCACGACCTTCGGC
>JBGSOU010000567.1:0-4506 GCA_041739025.1 Hyphomonas sp. | reverse complement strand
CGTCAGCTACGAAGCCACCGGCTGGCTCGCCAAAACACTCCCCGAACTCTCCGCGGCCCTCGCCAGCGGCGAGCTGACCTCTACCGCCCTCACGCAGGCCTATATCGACCGTTTCACCGCCATCGACCGCAACGGCCCGCGCCTGCAATCCATCCTCGCGATCAATCCTGACGCGCTGGAACAAGCTGCGGCCAGCGATGCCCGCCGCGCGCGGGGGCAGGCGCTCAGCCCGCTCGATGGCATCCCCATCCTCCTGAAGGACAATATCGAAACAGCCGATCCGATCCCGACCACTGCCGGTTCACTTGCGCTGGTGATGAACTTCGCCGTCAAGGACAGCCCGCTCGTTGCCGGCCTGCGCACCGCCGGCGCCGTCATCCTCGGCAAGACCAATCTCAGCCAGTGGGCCAACTTCCGCTCGAACTTCTCCCTCAGCGGCTGGTCGTCCGTAGGCGGACAGGTCCGCAATCCGCACATGCTGGACCGCAACCCCTGCGGCTCCAGCTCCGGTACGGGCGCCGCCATCGCCGCCTCGCTTGCTGCGGGCGGGATCGGCACCGAGACCAACGGCTCGATCATCTGCCCCTCCAACGTCAACGGGCTTGTCGGCTTCAAGCCAACCGTTGGCGTGATCCCTCAGGACGGCATCATCCCGATCTCGCCCAGCCAGGATACTGCAGGCCCGATGACCAAAACCGTCCGCGGCGCCGCACTGCTGATGAACGCGATGGACTCGGGCGATACCGACTATGCCGCCGCCCTTGCGCCGGATGCGCTGAAGGGCGTGCGCGTCGGTGTTTTGAGAACGGCGCAAGGTTCCAATCCGGACGTGCTCGCCCGTTTCAACGCCGCGCTGGATGTGATGGAGGCGCAAGGCGCCGAACTCGTCGATATCACCGAATTCAATTTGCCGGACGGTTTTTTCCCGGCCTCTCTGCTTGTGCTTGAGTATGAGTTCAAGGCCAGCCTCAACGCCTATCTCGCCTCGGCGGCCCCGGCTGTTACAGCGCGCACGCTGACGGACCTGATTGCCTTCAACGATGCGCATGCGGACACGGAACTTGCCCTCTTCGGACAGGATCTTTTCACCGAGTCTGATAGGCTTGGTCCGCTCACGGACAAGGCTTATCTCGACGCGCTCAGTCTCGTGCAGGCAGCGACCCGCGAGAACGGCATCGACCTGCTTCTGGCGCGGCACGATGTCAGGGTCCTTGTCGCCCCGTCTGGCCCGATCGCGCCGCGCGTCGATCCCGTCAACGGTGATGTCTGGCCCGAATGGGCCGGCGCCGGCTGGGCACCTGCGATTGCCGGCTACCCCCATCTGACCGTGCCGGCGGGCGAGGTGCATGGCATTCCGCTCGGCGTCTCGTTTTTCGGTGCAAGATCTGCCGACGCAGCGATCCTCGCCTACGGTTACGCCTATGAGCAGGCCAGCCAGATGCGCCCGGTGCCGCGCTATCTCACCGGCGCCGAAGACCGTCCCGAAATCGCCGCGGCAATGCGGAAGTAGGGCGCGCCCTAGTCCGCAAACGTGGCGATCAGCGGGACGTGGTCCGACGGTTTGTCCAGCGCGCGGGCCTTTCGGTAGATTTCGGCCTTTTCGAGCCGGTCGGTCATCCGGGGGCAGGCGAGCACATGGTCGATGCGGATCCCGTGATCCTTCTGGAAGGCGCCGCCCTGATAGTCCCAGAATGTGTATTGATGTGCGCGGCCATCGCAGGTGGAGAAGGCGTCGGTCAGTCCGAGATGCTTCAGCCGGCGTAGTCCCGCGCGGCTTTCGGGCAGGCCGAGCGCGTCGGTGTTCCAGACCGTGTCATCCCAGCAGTCTTCCGGCGCGGGGATCACATTATAGTCGCCGCAGATCACGAACGGCGCTTCATCCCGCAGAAGGGCGGCGACCTGGCGCTCCAGTGCGTCGGTCCATTCCAGCTTGTAATCATACCGCTCGCCCGGCGCCGGGTTGCCGTTCGGCACATAGACGCCCGCAACCCGCACCGGCCGGTCGCACAGCACCGTCGCCTCGATATAGCGCGCCTGGTCGTCTTTCAGGGTGCGCATCTCGGTCGAGATATCCTCTAGCGGGAATTTCGAGAGGATTGCGACGCCATTATAGGATTTCTGGCCATGCACGGCGCAGGTCCAACCCTGCTGTTCGAGCTCGAGATAGGGGAAGGCGTCCGTTTCGCATTTCAGTTCCTGAAGGCACACGACATCCGCCGCGATGGCGTCCAGCACCTCCAGCACCACCGGCAGGCGTGCCTTAACCGAGTTGACATTCCACGTCGCAATCCGCATCGGCCCTGCATAACAGCTTCGCCCCATTGTTCCAGCGGGTTCGGGGCCTTATAGTTGGGCAAATCATCAGGAGTTCGCGCATGGCGCCCGGTTGGATGCAGATTTTGTTGGTCGCGGTCGTGGCCATCCTCCTGTTCGGGGGGCGCGGACGCATTTCGTCGATCATGGGCGACATGGCCAAGGGCATCGGGGCGTTCCGCAAGGGCCTGAAGGACGAAGAGGTGAAGCCGGCCGACAAGGACGAGCTTCTCAACATCACCCCGAAGAAGGACGAAACGAAGTCCTCTTCGTAATCGCTGACCGAAGGGCGCATCGCCATGCTGCCCGGTATAGGGTTTTCAGAAATTCTCGTGCTTGGCCTTGCGGCGCTGATCTTCATCGGCCCGAAGGACCTGCCCCTGCTGATGCGCAAGCTCGGTCAGATGATCGGCAAGGGCCGCCGCATGGCCAGCGAGTTCCAGGCCGCCTTTGACGACATTGCGCGCCAGAGCGAACTGGACGAGCTGAAAAAGGAAATCGAGGCGCTGAAGCGCTCGAATGCCATGACCCAAGCCGCCGAAGATCTCGCCGCGGTCGAGGCGGACATCAACTCGGCGGTCATGCGCAGTTCGGCCGCGCCGGAGCCAGCGCCCGAACCGGAAGCCTCGCTGCCGCCCCCCGCACCGGAGGACAAGGCGCCGTGACCTTCACCCCTCCCAAGGACGAACAGCCCGAAATCACCGATGATGTCGAGGCGAGCCGCGCCCCGCTGCTCGAACACCTCAACGAGCTGCGCGCGCGCCTGATCAAGAGCCTGCTGGCGCTGAGCATCGGCGCGATTGCCAGCTTCTATTTCGCCGGCGACATCTACCTGCTGCTGATCAAGCCCTTTGCGGTCGTCGCCGAAGACATCCGCGGAACGCCGCTGGAGTTCATTTTCACGGCGCCGATGGAATTCTTCTTTGCGCAGCTGAAGATCGCGGTCTTCACGGGTCTGTTCGTGGCCTTTCCGGTGATCGCCTGGCAGGTTTACGCCTTTGTGGCGCCCGGGCTTTACAAGTCCGAGCGCGGCGCATTCTGGCCTTATCTCGTTCTGGCGCCGGTCCTGTTCGCCCTCGGCGCGGCCTTTGTGTATTTCATCATGCTGCCGATGCTGGCCCGGTTCACCGTATCGATGGAGCAGATCGAGGCCGCCGGCACGACGATTCGCCTGCTGCCGAAGGTGGCGGACTATCTGTCCCTCGTGATGGCGCTGATGCTGGCCTTTGGCCTGTCTTTCCAGTTGCCGCTGGTGCTGACCTTGCTGGCCCGTATCGGGATTGTGACAGCCAGCATGCTGGCTGGTGGCCGGAAATATGCCATCGTTGCCATTCTCGCCTTCGCGGCCGTGTTCACGCCGCCCGACCCGATGTCCCAGATCCTGCTCGCCGGGCCCGTCTATCTGCTCTACGAAATCTCGATTTTCTGCGTAAAACTCATAGAAAAGAAGGCTAACGCGTCCGCCGCAACCGAAGCGGCGAAAAATTAAACCCAAAAGCGCCTGCTGCGGCCCGGTTGCATTTTTCTTGCAGGTGTCGATTGTGAACTGCGGGTCATGACCCGTCTCTCGAGAAACGAGGAGCTTTCGCGTGGCGCGCGTCAGAAGCGTATTGCTGGTCGACTTCGACAACATCTTCGGCGCCACGGGCGACGAGGTGGTGTCCGCCCTCGATAACTGGCTTTTATGGCTGGAGGATGGCGCGCTGTCGCTCGGCAACAAGCGGCGCACCTTCCTGCACAAGCGCGTCTACTGGAACCTGCAATTCGACAAGTACCGCAGCGATTTCGAGCGGGCGGGGTTTGACGCCTTCAACTGCCGCGCCCTCGCCAAACGCAAGATCAGCGCCGGCAAGAGCTCCGCCGACATCGTGATCACGATGGACGCGATCGAACTCGCCCTGCAGACCAAAAACCTCGACGAGCTGATCGTGCTGACCACGGATTCGGACTTCGTGCCGGTGGTCAACCGGGTGCAGCATCCAGGTCTGCGGGTTGTCACGGCGGGCAAGGAAACCGATCCGACCTACGAGCTTTACAGCCAGCATGCCGACGCGGTGATCCACATCGCCGCCATGAAGGAGGCGTTCAGTTACACGCGCGCGCCGCGCAAATGGTACCAGCTGCGTTCGCCGCCGCCGGTGATTGCGCCGCTGACCCTTCAGCGCGAGCGCCAGTCGCCGCTGATGGGGCGGG
>JBGSOU010000475.1:0-3487 GCA_041739025.1 Hyphomonas sp. | reverse complement strand
CCGCGTAACGCGCGGCCATGTCGCGCAGCGCGTCCGGGTGTTCGGAGATGCCGACCCCGAACGCGGCGGCGATGGCGTCCGCGGTGATGTCATCATGCGTCGGGCCGATGCCGCCGGTGGTGAAGACGTAGGTGTATCTGGCCCGGAGGGCGTTCACGGCGGCCACGATCTCGTCCTGTACGTCGGGCACGGTGCGGGCCTCGCAAACCGGGATTCCGAGGGGTTCCAGGAACTGCGCGACCTGCTGCAGGTTGATGTCCCTTGTGCGCCCGGAGAGCAATTCATCTCCGATCAGCAGGACGGCGGCGGTGGGTTGATGTGTCATGGGCTCCCCTCTGCCACGGCGCCCGGCCGCAAGAAAGGGCCATTCGGGGGTGGAATTTTTCGCCTTTCGCTGCGATATTGCCGCGATGACAGATACAAACCTCCTCCTGCCCATGCGCACGGGCGAAATCCGCATCCACGACGCCGAAGGCTTCGCCGGCATGCGCCGCGCCGGGCGCCTCGTGGCCGAATGCCTCGACATGCTGGTGCCCGAGGTGAAGCCCGGCGTGACGACCGAATACCTGGACAAGCGGGTGTTCGAGTTCGTGCACGATCACGGCGCCACCTCCGCCACCATCGGTTACCGGGGCTATCGCCACGCCTCGTGCATCTCGGTCAACCATGTCATCTGCCACGGCATTCCCGGCCCCAAGGCGCTGAAGGACGGCGACATCGCCAATGTCGACGTCACGCTGATCATCGATGGCTGGCACGGTGACCATAGCCGGATGTTCGGGGTCGGCGAAGTGAAGCGCAAGGCCGAGCGGCTGATGGAAGTGACCTATGAGGCCATGATGGCCGGCATCGCGCAGGTGAAGCCCGGCGCGCGCTTTGGCGATATCGGCGGCGCGATCAGCGAAGTGGCGCGGCTGAACCGCTATTCCGTGGTCGACGATTTCTGCGGCCACGGCCTCGGCCGCCTGTTCCATGACGAGCCGAACGTCGTCCACTCGGCCAGCTTCGGAACCGGTCCCGAATTGAAACCCGGCATGTTCTTCACGGTCGAGCCGATGTTGAACCTCGGCCGCCGCGACGCCGCGATCCTGCCGGATGGCTGGACGGCGGTGACGCGCGATCGCCAGCTCTCGGCCCAGTTCGAGCATTCCTGCGGCGTCACGGACACCGGCGTCGAGATCTTCTCGGCCTCGCCGAAAGGCTGGCATGAGCCATACAAGGCGCGCCCCTGATGCGCCTCCCGGTCATTGCGGCCGCGCTTCTTCTCTGCCTCTCCGCCTGTTCCCCCGACGCAGGCACACCCGCCGTTCCGGATGCGGAGATTGCGGCTGCGGCCCGCGGCGTCGTGACCTATCCGCTGTCGCTGGACCCGGCCTGCCGCGACGGGCGCGCCCGCAGCTATGATCAGTGTTCGGACCAGTTTGCGATCTATTCGGCCGCACTGGACGAGGCCCGCGCCGGCAACAAGGCGCTGCTCGTCATCATCGGCGCCGAATGGTGCGGCTGGTGCCACACGCTTGACGCCCACCTGAAGGGCGCAACCGGCCGCTTCGACCACATCACCGCGAAAAAGCGCGGCGATGTCAGTGCCGGCGCGCTCGCGCTGGTGCGCTATGTGGCGGACAATTACGTGGTCGTGCATATCGAGGACGACTTTGCGCCCGGCGCCGACGCGGTGATCCGCGCCGCCAGGGCCGAGGCCCATTTCCAGGAATACTACCCCACCATCTTCGCCGTCGGTCCGGACGGAAAATTCGCCGCCAAGCTCGACCACAAGCATGTGAAGATCCAGATCAACGGCATCGGCGCCTATGCCGGCTATGACCGCGCCCGCCTGATCGAGGAACTCAAACGCCTGCGCAAGGCGGCTGGCCCGGCATGACCAATGAGCCGCACCAGCCGCACTGGCAAGGCCACCGGGAGCGGCTGCGCACGAAGCTGTTGGCGCGCGGGGCCGGCGCGCTGGACGATTACGAAATCCTCGAAGTGCTGCTGATGGCCTTCATCCCGCGCCGCGACGTCAAGCCGATCGCCAAGGCGCTACAGGCGAAGTTCAAGACCCTCTCGGCGGTGCTCGCCGCGCCGGCCAGCGAACTGGTCAAGGTCGAAGGCGTCGGCGAAACCGTGGCCGCCTACCTCAAGGCCATCTCGGAGCTCAACTCGCGCGCGGCCCGCGAAGAGATCCAGACGCGCGAGGCCATCTCGTCATGGACCGCGCTGGTCGAATATGTCCGCCGCGAGATCCAGCATGAAACACGCGAACAGTTCCGCGTGTTGTTCCTGGACCGCAAGAACCAGCTGATCACGGATGAAATCATGGGACGCGGCACGGTCGATCACGCGCCGGTCTATCCCCGCGAGATCGCCCGGCGCGCGCTGGAGATCCAGTGCTCCAGCCTGATCCTCGTCCACAATCACCCCTCGGGCGATCCCAAGCCCTCGCGCGCCGACATCGACATCACCCGCGAAATCATCGATGTGCTGCAACCCTTTGACATCACGGTGCACGACCACCTGATCGTGGGCACCGCCGGCGTGGTCAGCTTCCGCTCATCCGGCCTGATCTGAGGACGATCCGCCGGGTCACGCCGATCCGCTCCAGAAATGCCTCATCATGGCTCACCACCAGCAAGGAGCCGTCATAGGCCACCAGCCCCGCTTCGACCGCCTCCAGCGAGGCGATGTCAAGATGGTTGGTCGGCTCATCGAGGATCAGCAGCTGCGGCGGGTCTGCCCCGCCCAGAACGCAGGCGAGCCCGGCGCGCAGGCACTCTCCGCCGCTGAGCGTGGCCACCTGTTGCAACGCCGCGCCGGCCCGGAACCGGAAACGCGCGAGCGCTGCCCGGCAGGCATTTTCATCCGTCTGCGGATTGAGATGACGAAAGTTTTCGAGGATCGTTTCGCCCGGCGTCAGCAGGCTCACGTCCTGGTCCAGCATCACGAAAGGCACGCGCGTGCGCACCTCGCCCGCGAAAGGAGCGAGCGCGGCGGTGATCACCCGCAGCAGGGTCGACTTGCCCGATCCATTTGCCCCCACGAGTGCAAGGCGCTCCGGGCCGCGCATCTCGATGGACAGATCACGCAGTACCGGCGCGGCGGCATCATATCCGGCCGTGACGCCCCGCAGCGCCAGCACCGTCTTACCCGCCGGCAGGCGGGTCGAGGGCAGGCTGACCTTCATGGTCTCGAGGATTTCAATTCGCTCCCGCGCGGCCTTTGCAGCGGCTTCCGCTTCGGCGATCTGGCGTTCGGAAAGGTTTTGCAGGTCGCCGCTCGAGACCTCCGCCCGGCGCTTCATCGCGCCGATCAGGATGCGCGGCGCCCCGCCCCTTGCGGCCTTGCGCTTTCCGGCGGCGTCTTTCCGGGCTTTCTTCTCGGCAGCGAGCTGCACTTTCTCGCGCGTCGCGTCCATTTGGCGTTCGGCCTCCGACAGGTCCTGCCGCGCAGCCTCCAGTTCCAGCGCTTTGCGCGCCCGGTAGGCGCTCCA
>JBGSOU010000461.1:0-4130 GCA_041739025.1 Hyphomonas sp. | reverse complement strand
GGCGGCCGGCACCCTGCCCGATGACATCGCCGCGCGCCTGCTGGTGTTGCGCGCGCAGATGGCGGCGCAGCAACTGGGCACCGGGCGCATCCACCTGAGGGTCAACGCGGCGCAGGTGCGAACGGTGATCGCCCGCGATCTGGGCCTGGAAACGGAAGACCGGGAACTCGGCCGGGTGGCCCTTTCCGAACTGGCGCAGAAGGCGCGCAGGTCGAAACCACTATCGGTGAACTTCGCCGACCTGTTCCGCGAGCAGTCGACCGCGCGGCGCCAGTTCATGATGTGCGCGCAGATCCTCAAACATATCGATTCAGGGTCGGTGATCCGTTTCCTGATTGCCGAAAGCGAGAACCCCGCGACCGTGATGGGCGCGTTGTACCTCGCGCGGCAATACGGCGTGGACGGACAATTGGACATCTCTCCCCTGTTCGAAACGCCGGAGGCGCTGGAGACTGGTGGGCGGTTTGTCGAGCGCCTGCTGGAGGAGCCCGAATTCCTGACCTATGTGAAACGGCGCGGATACCTGTCGATCCAGCTTGGCTTTTCCGATTCCGGGCGCTTTATTGGTCAGGTCGCCGCGAGCATGGCGATCGAGCGGATCCACAACCTGATCGTGCGCGCCATTGCGGCGAAGAAAGCCGGCATTGCACTGCTGATCTTTAACACCCACGGCGAGTCCATGGGACGCGGCGCCTGGCCGGGTACGTTCGAGCAGCGCTTCGATCACCTCCTGACGCCATGGACCCGCGCGGGTGCCAAGGCGCGGGGTGTCGGCATCCTTCATGAAGTCAGCTTCCAGGGCGGCGACGGATTCCTGCATTTTGCCACGCCGGAACTGGCCGAAACGAGTTATGCCGCCTGGTGCCTCAGCCGGATGACGCCGCCGCCAGCCGAGCTGGCCGATCCCTTTTATACGCGCACGGATCTTGTGTGGGACTTCTACCGTGCACTTCGCGCCTGGCATGAGCGGTTGTTTGCGAACCGCGACTATGGCCGGCTGCTCGGCTCGTTTGCCAGCAGTCTCGTCGTGCGGGCTGGATCACGCCAGAAGAAGCGCAGCGGCGGGCCGACCGGGCCGGCCGCGCTGCGGGCGATTTCGCACAATGCGACGCTGCACCAGCTGGGCATTCCGGTGAATACCGCTGCCGGGATCGGGTCGGCGCTGCAGCGCGAAAGCGAGCGCCTGGCCGCCCTGATCAACGAGAGCCCCCGGATGCACAGCCTGATCCTGCTGGCGAGCGAAGCGAGGTCGCGCACCAGCCTGCCCACCTTGCGGGCCTATGCCAACCTTTTCGATCCCAGCGTCTGGATTGCCCATGCCCGGCTTGCGCCGCCGGACAAGGCGGGCGCCTACCGCGCCGCCTATTATGTTCTGCGTACGGACGAGACGGCCATCTCGATCCACCGCATCGCCAACCTGATCTCGATCGATCTCGGCCGGTTTGACCGGTTGCTGTCGCAGGTGACAGGTGCGGCCTCGGTGGAGGCGCGCCGCGAAGGCCGCCTCGACATGCACGTCCTGCATGCCGTGCGCCAGGCCCTGATCATGAAGGCCATCGCGCTTGCGGGGAGCATTCCCCGGATTTCCGAACGCCATGACGCCAGCCAGCGCGACATTATCGGCATGGTGACGCAGCTGCGCCTGTCCGAAGCGGTGGAACTGCTGGGCCGCATCTTCCCGCGCGCGGAAGCGGATGACGCGCCCCTGACCCAGCTGAGCGAACCGGGGTCCGGCCAGACGTCCGGCTATGGCTATGACCGGATCCACCGGGACATCATCGAGCCACTGGACGAGATCGACCGCTGCCTGCATGCGATCAGCCTTGCGTTATCGCACGCCTACGGCGCCTTCGGCTAGAAACCCGGGCGCGGGAACAGCCGGGAAATCCAGCCGGAAGCGCATTGGCCACCTTTGCGATGGCAGGCCGCCGGGCTAGATAGCCGTCCATGCTGGCTGAACGTTTATCCGTGTTTGATCCTGTCGCCGCCGCTACGGCGCTGAGCGGCGAGTCCGGATTCCTCTGGCTGGACAGCGCCGCAGAAGGCCATCCGGGCGCGAAGTTCTCATACATCTGCCTTTGGCCGGTCAGCCGCACCAATCTCGGCAACACGCCCGGGGCGGCGGAGCGCCTGCGCGCCTGGCTCGGCGGTTTCCGGGCAGAGCGGACCCAGGAAGGGGCCCCGTTCCAGGGGGGCGCGGTCGGCTACATCGCCTATGACTTTGCGCCGGCGCTGATGCCGCGTTTCGCGTCGCGCCATGCGCCGGGCACGGCTGCGGCGCTCGAGTTCGGGCTATACGATACCATCATCGCATTCGATCACGCAGCGGGCGAGGCAACCATCTATTCGGCAGGCATCCGCGAGGCAGGACGCGCGCCCGATCTTGCTGTTGCTGCGGAGAAAATCCGCCGGCTGAAGGAAATGCTTGCGGCCGGAAAGCCTGCTCCCGCAGCGCCGGAGCCGCTCCACTGGAGCGCCCGGACCAGTTCCTCAGACTACATTGCTGCCGTGCGCAAGGCGCAGGATTTCATCCGGACGGGTGATATCTATCAGGCAAATATCGCGGGCCTCTGGACGGCCCGGGCGTTGCCACGCGCCGAAGCGTTTGGGCATTACCTGTCATTGCGGCAGCAGCTGCGCGCACCGTTTTCCGCCTTTGGTGTTTTCGGCGGTCGCCTGATCGCCAGCTTTTCGCCCGAGCGCCTGATTGCGGCGACCGGCGAGGGGCATGTCCGTGCAGAGCCGATCAAGGGCACGATCCGGCGAGGGTCGACGGAGGATGAGGACAGGGCGCTGCGCGCCGAACTGGCCGCCTCGGCGAAGGACCGCGCCGAAAACGTGATGATCGTCGATCTCTTGCGCAATGATCTCTCGCGGGTCTGCGAGCCGGCTTCGGTCAGCGTGTCGTCGCTCTGCCGGACGGAGACGTTTGCCAGCCTTCATCACCTTGTCTCGACGATCGAAGGCCAGCTGGAGGCCAGGCGAGACGCGGTGGACCTGATTGACGCCGTCTTTCCGGGCGGGTCGATCACGGGCGCGCCGAAGCTGCGCGCCATGGAAGTGATCGACGAACTCGAACCGGCGGCACGCGGAATCTTCTGCGGGTCGCTTGGGTGGATAGGGTTCGATGGGGCGGCGGATTTCTCCATCCTGATCCGCACACTGGACATCCTGCCCGCTGAGACGCGGCTATGGGCCGGGGCCGGCATCACGCTGCTATCCGATCCACAGGCAGAGTATGACGAGATCTGCCTGAAGGCGGAACGGATCATGGCGCCCCTGAAAATCCCGGTGAAGCTCACATGATCCTTATGCTGAACAACAAGGACAGCTTTGTCTTCAACCTGGCACGCTATTTCGCTGTGCTCGGATGCGACATCGAGGTGCTCGACAGCGACCGGGTTGATGTGTCCGACATCGAACGCATTGCGCCCGAAGCGCTGGTGATCTCTCCCGGCCCCTGCACACCGGTGGAAGCAGGCGTGTCTCTGGAGGCGATCCGGGCGCTCGGGAGCCGTCTTCCCATCCTGGGCGTCTGCCTCGGGCATCAGGCGATTGCGGCCGCGCATGGATGGCAGATCACACGCGCGAAGGCGCCCACGCACGGACAGGCGGCGCGCATCGTACACAGCGGCGGGCGTCTGTTCGACGGGATACCGGCAGAATTCGAGGCTGGCCTCTATCACTCGCTGATCGCCGAAGCGCCGACCGGCCTCGGCGAATTGCGGGTCGATGCCGTCTCTCCGGCGGGCGAGGTCATGGCCCTCTCGCACCGGGAGAAGCCGGTCTACGGCATCCAGTTTCACCCTGAATCGATCCTTACGGAACATGGGCCGGCTATCCTGAAGAATTTTCTCAGTATCGCCCGTGATTGGAGGACGAAGTGCAGCACCTGACCCAATCGGTGGTCTCGCCGGAGAATGTGCAGCCGTTTGATCTGACGGATCGGGGATTGCTACTTGCGGATGGCGTGTTCGATACGTCCCGCATCGCCAGTGGGCGGATCATCCTGCGGGGCGCGCATCTCCAGCGCCTAGCGCGAGACGCGGCGGCGCTGGGTATTCAGGTGAGCGCGGCGGCGCTGGATGAACTGGCGAGCAAGGCTGTACCGGCCAACGCGGCCGGCGCGC
>JBGSOU010000443.1:0-7940 GCA_041739025.1 Hyphomonas sp. | reverse complement strand
GAAAGGCCGCTTCGATCGGCGCAACGGCAGCCCCGCCCTCGGCATAGAGCGCGTGGACGGCCGCGTCCGCATCATAGACCGGCACGCCGGCTTCGCGGAACAGGTTGGCGGTGGCCGACTTGCCCATGCCGATCGAACCCGTCAGCCCCAGGATGATCATTGAACCGCCTCCAGCAAGGTGCGGGCCCGGCTGTGCGCCGCAGCCAGATCGGGTGTGATGCCGAACCAGAGCTCGAAACTCAGCGCCGCCTGCGCGACCAGCATGCCGAGTCCGTCCAGGGTGCGCCAGCCTTTCCGGCCGGCTTCGGCCAGGTTTGCGGCGGCGCCCTTGCCATAGCTGATGTCATAGAAGATGCCGCCGGTCGCGTCCGGCAGATCAAGCACGCCGCCGGCATGGCCCAGGCTCAATGTGTTGATCACGACGCTGGCTTTGGTAAGCTGCCTCAGGCCATCCTCAAGCGAGAGGATCCGGGCGGCGGGTGCGAGATCGAGCGCCAGCGCTTCGGCGCGGGACATCGTCCGGTTACAGAGCGTCAACCGGGCGCCCCGCCGGGCGAGTACGTCTGCGACCGCGCGGGCCGAGCCCCCTGCCCCGAGCAGGAAGACGTCACGGCCCTCAACCGCGATATCGCCATACTCCAGCGTCAGCGCAAAACCTGGCGCATCCGTATTCTCCGCTCGCCAGTCGCCGTCCGGTGTGCGCACCAGCGTATTGGCCGCGCCGATCCGGCGCGCCGTGTCGCCGGCGCTCGCCGCAAGTTTCAGGGCGGCTTCCTTGTGGGGAAGCGTGACATTGAGGCCGATCGCGCCATGCGCCCGCAGGGACGTCAGCGCCGTTTCGAGCTCGCCCGCCTTTACTTCAAGCGCGGCGTAGACCGCGTCGATCTCGTTTTCGCGCAGCCAGTGATTGTGGATATAGGGCGACATCGAGTGCGCGACGGGGTCGCCGATGACGCCGAGCAAGCGTTTCATTGTGCGAGCACCTTCCGGATACGGAGATAATCAAGGAGGGGCAGGAGCGGCAGACCCAGAATGGAGAAGAAGTCGCCGTCAATGCGGGAAAAGAGCTGCGCGCCGAGACCTTCCAACTGGTAGGCGCCAACCGTCGACAGCAACGCGTCGCCGCATTGGGCCACGTAAGTGTCGATGAATTCAGGCGACAAGGTCCGCATGGTCAGTTTCGGCCGGGCGAGATGGCGCCAGACCGGCACGCCGCCTTCGCAAATAACGATGGCGGTTTCCAGCGTATGGCTCTGCCCCGACAGGCGGGTGAGATGGTTTTTCGCTTCGCCGAGATCGCGCGGCTTGTCGAAAGCCTGATCGCCGAGCGCCAGCATCTGGTCGCCGCCGATCACGAGGCCGGCGCGCGATTGCGAAACGCGCACGGCCTTCATTTCGGCAAGGCGCATGGCCTGGTCGCGAACCGGCAGGCCTTCAGCCCGCATGGCGCTGCGAAAGGACTCCTCGTCGACATTCGGCGCAACGGCTTCGGCCGCGACGCCAGCGGCCGCAAGGACCGCGCGCCGGCTGGCGCTGCCGGACGCGAGGATGACCTGAAGTGTCACGCTGAACCCCTCCGCTCGCTGAGCAGGTTGAGGATTCCGGCGGCCGTTTCCTCGACCGACCTGCGGGAGACATCGATCGTTTTCCACTGGTTGCGCTGGAACAGCCGGTTGGCCTGGGTGATCTCGTCGCGCACGGCTTCTTCATCCGCATACTCGCCCGCATCGTCCTGGTTCAAGGACAGGAGACGTTGCCGGCGGATCTGCACGAGGCGCTCGGCGGAGATCTTCAGACCGACGACGAGCGGTCCCTTGTCGCCCATCTTCTCGAGAAAGTCCGGCAGGGGCACACCCGGAACCAGCGGAATGTTTCCGGCCCGCACTTTCCGGTTTGCGAGATAGACGCAGGTCGGGGTTTTTGACGTCCGGCTGACACCCAACAGGATGACATCGGCGCCGATCAGGCTGTCGACGTTCTGACCATCATCATGGGCCAGCGTGAAGTTGATCGCTTCCATCCGGTCAAAATAGTCTTCGTCCATTGCGTGCTGGCCGGCGACGCGGTTGTTGGCTGAAATGCCGAGATGGCGCCCGAGCATCGCGATGGACGGATCGAGCACGGGGAGCGTCGGGATGCTCCGCTCACGGCAGAAGGCTTCCAGCCGGGCGCGCAGGGCGCTGTCGGAAATCGTGTACCAGACGACACCCGGCGCCGCCTCGATTTCGCGCGTCACGCGTTCAAGCTGGCGTTCGGAGCGCACAAGGTAGTAATTGTGTTCGAGCGGCTGGATGTTCTCGAACTGGGCGCAAGCCGCGCGCTGCACGGCGTTCAGCGTTTCCCCGGTCGAGTCGGAAACGAGGTGGACATTGAAATAGATGGCGGGTCGGGTCGGCCGGGTCATGCGTTTCTCTTGCCGGGGCTTCTCGCTTTGCACAAGGGTTGTGACTCGCCTGTGGAAAGCGGCGGACTGCACAGGGACTCACACGCTTTCCACAGTTGGAAGAAATCGACTCCCGATGATCGCGTCTTGTTCCGCGCTGTGATTCCCGGGCGGGCGTTAACGCAACGTTAATCTTTGAGATTCGTGGAGAATCTTCTCCCCTGACAGGCGAGCCCTACCTGTGACTCACTTGTGGATTTTGGTGGACAAAGCCGTTGAAACTGCGCTCTCCAAGCTATTCGCAGGATCATAATGATAAGCGCCCTGACGGGCTCGGTTGATTTGAGATTTGAAGGGGGACGCGATGGCCAGTGGCAGCGGGAAGAAAATTCTGGATGTTCTGGCGGGTCAGGCCGTATCGCCGCCTCCCGTCTGGATGATGCGGCAAGCGGGCCGGCATCTGCCCGAGTATCTGGAGACGCGCGCCCAGGCGCGGGACTTTCTGGACTTCTGCTACACCCCGTCGCTTGCTGCAGAGGCCACCCTCCAGCCAATCCGGCGCTATGGCATGGACGCCGCGATCCTGTTTGCGGACATCCTCCTGATCCTCGATGCGATGGGCCTCGGTGTCCGGTTCGAAAAAGGCGAAGGCCCGCTGGTCGAAGAGATTTCCGGTCCAGGAGACCTGCGCCGGATCAAGCCGGAAGCGGCGGCTGGCAAACTGTCGCCCGTCTATGAAACCGTCGCGCGTGTTAAAGCAGCCCTGCCGGCCGGAACGACGCTGATGGGATTTGCGGGCTCTCCCTGGACGGTGACGCTCTACGCGGTTGAAGGCCGGGGCAAGACCGACAAGTCTGCGGCCTGGCGCTGGGCGCATGGCCGGCAGGCCGATCTCGCCGAAGCGATGGACCTGGTCGGCGAAGCCACCGCGCATTATCTCGCCCGCCAGGTCGAAGCGGGCGCGGATGCACTGATGCTGTTCGACAGCTGGGCCGAAGGCCTGCCCGACAACATCTTTGAGGAAGTGATCATTGCGCCGACCCGGAAGCTGGTCGACCGGCTGCGCGGCATGGGTGTCACGGTGCCGATCATCGGGTTTCCGCGCGGCGCGGGTGTGATGGTTCCGGCTTATGTCAAGGCGACCGGTGTGACCGGGGTTGGGCTCGATACCGCAGCCTCGCCGGATTTCATCAACCGCGAGCTCCCGGCTGCTTTCCCGGTTCAGGGGCATCTCGATCCGTTGCTGCTGATCGAGGGCGGCGGGCGTCTTGACGCACGGGTGGATCAACTTCTGGACGCCTATCGCGGGCGGCCCCATATCTTCAACCTTGGTCACGGGGTCCGGCCCGAAACACCGATCGCCAATGTCGAACGTGTCCTTGACCGGATTCGAAAAGGATAAAGCCGCGCATGGGCCGTAGAATCGCCGTCGTATTGTTCAATCTCGGCGGTCCCGACAAACCGGATTCGGTGCAGCCCTTCCTGCAGAACCTGTTCCGGGACGCCGCGATCATCCGCGCCCCGCTGCCGATCCGCTGGTTCCTCGCGCGGCTGATCTCGCGCACCCGCGCGCCGGCCGTGATCAAGAACTACGCGATGATGGATGCTGGCGGCGGCTCTCCCCTGCTCCGCGAAACCGAGGCGCAAGCGAACGCGCTTCAGGCCGAGCTGTCCAGGGCCCTGTCGGGCGACGAGGTGAAGTGCTTCATCGCCATGCGCTACTGGCATCCGTTCACCGAGGAAGCGGCAGCTGAGGTCAAACGCTGGAAAGCGGATGAAGTTGTCCTGTTGCCGCTCTATCCGCAGTTTTCGACGACCACGACGGGCTCGTCCCTGTCCGCGTGGAACAAGGCCTATCGCGGCCCGGCCCGCACCGTCTGCTGCTATCCGTTCGAAGAAAATTTCGTCGCCGCGCATGTCGCCCAGATCCTTGATGGCTATCGCCGGGCAGGCTCGCCGGAGCAGGTGACGCTGCTCTTGTCGGCGCATGGCCTGCCCGAACAGGTGGTCAAGGACGGGGATCCCTATCAATGGCAATGCGAAGCGCTGGCCGAAATGATTGCGGGCCGCGTGCCGGCGGAATGGGATGTGATCCCGTGCTACCAGTCCCGCGTCGGTCCGTTGAAATGGATCGGCCCGTCCACCGACCTTGAAGTGGAACGCGCCGCCAAGGCCGGCAAAAATATCCTGATCGCGCCCATCGCATTCGTGTCGGAACATATCGAAACGCTGGTCGAACTCGGTGAGGAATACCGCCTCCTCGCCGAAAGCCATGGCGCGGCGAGCTATACGCGGGTCGAGGCGCTCGGCGTGCATGCCAGCTTCATCCAGACACTGACCCAGGAAACGCTGGCCGCCCTTGGCATGAAAGGCACGCTCCGCTCCTGCGCGGGCGGCCGGCTTTGCCCTTCGGACTGGACTGGATGTCCGCATGCGGTCACACAGCAGAAAGCGGGCGAACGGGTCAACGAAGCCGCAGTCTGAGGGGCCGTGATGGACATTTATCTCTGGGTGAAATCTGCCCACATCATCTTCGTGATTGCGCTGATGGCGGGATTACTGGTGTTTCCGCGCTACAAGATCCACCAATTGTCGAGCCGGCCGGGCGAGCCCCTGTTCGAAACGATGAAGGATGCGTCCAACCGGCTGAAGCGGATCATCCTCAATCCCAGCGTCATTCTGGTCTGGGTGTTCGGGATCCTCATGGTCTACCTCGACTATGCGCGTGGCGGGCAATTGTACCTGCAGGGCTGGTTCCATGCGAAGCTCGCGCTGGTTCTCGGCATCAGCGGGCTGCATGGTTATTTCATCACACTCGGCAAGCGTGTCGATGCGGTTACCGGCACCGTTCAGGCCCGGACGCTCCGGATGCTGAACGAGGTTCCGTTCATTCTGATGATCGGGGTCGTGATCCTGGTGATCGTCCGTCCGTTCTGACCGCTCATCCTTTCCGGCTTGACCTTTCAAGACAAATTGGCGAAGAGAGACGGATGCCGGTGCGCCCAGTCCTCGTGGCGCCGCCTACTTTCCCCTGACCGGCACTCCCCTTAGCTAGATCCAAAATCCGGACCGCTCCGAATGGCTTCCTCGATGCTCGACAACCTTACCAGCGTCACGCTGCGCGAACTCAAAGCAAAATCGCCCGAAGAGCTTCTGCTCTATGCCGAGGAGCTTGAGGTCGAGAACGCCTCCTCGATGCGGACCCAGGACATGCTGTTCGCGATCCTCAAGGAGCTGGCCGACAGCGAAGTCGAGATCACGGGTCAGGGCGTGCTGGAGGTTCTGGTCGACGGCTTCGGCTTCCTGCGCTCGCCGGAATCCAACTACCTGCCCGGACCGGATGACATTTATGTCAGCCCCGAAGTCCTCAAGAAAGCGAACATCCGCACCGGCGATACCGTCGAAGGGCCGATCATCGCCCCGCAGGATTCCGAGCGCTACTTTGCGCTGACCGATGTCAGCCGCATCAACTTCGAAGATCCGGACAAGGCTAACAAGAAGGTCCACTTCGACAACCTGACACCGCTCTATCCGGACCGCCGCCTGAAAATGGAAAGCCGCGATCCGACCAAGAAGGATCGCTCCGGCCGGGTCATCGACATCGTCGCCCCGATCGGCAAGGGCCAGCGCGCGCTGATCGTCGCGCCGCCCCGGACCGGTAAAACCGTTCTGATGCAGAACATCGCGGCGGCCATCGAAGAGAACCATCCCGAGTGCTACCTGATCGTGCTTCTGATCGACGAGCGCCCGGAAGAAGTGACCGACATGCGCCGCACGGTGAAGGGCGAAGTCGTCGCCTCGACCTTTGACGAACCGGCAACCCGCCACGTCCAGGTCGCCGAAATGGTGATCGAGAAAGCCAAGCGTCTGGTCGAACACAAGCGGGATGTCGTCATCCTGCTGGACTCGATCACGCGCCTCGGCCGGGCCTACAACACCACCGTCCCCTCCTCCGGCAAAGTGCTTACCGGCGGTGTGGATGCCAACGCGCTCCAGCGCCCGAAGCGTTTCTTCGGCGCGGCGCGCAATGTCGAGAACGGCGGTTCGCTGACCATTGTCGCCACCGCCCTGATCGATACCGGCAGCCGCATGGACGAAGTGATCTTCGAAGAATTCAAGGGCACGGGTAACTCCGAAATCGTCCTCGACCGGAAGATTGCCGACAAGCGCACGTTCCCGGCGCTCGACATCATGAAGTCCGGTACCCGCAAGGAAGAACTGATCACGCCGCAGGACCAGCTGTCGAAGATCTACATCCTGCGCCGCATCCTTGGCCCGATGGGAACCTCGGACGCGATCGATTTCCTGATCGACAAGCTGCGCCAGACGAAGACCAATGACGAGTTCTTCGAAGCGATGAAGAACTAGGGAGGAGCGCCTGCCGATGGGCACGCGCGATACCATCTGCGCCCTTGCCTCGGGCGCGCCGCCTTCCGCGATTGCCGTGGTCCGGATTTCCGGTCCGGCCGTCCGCCAGGTTTGCGAACAACTATTGGCATCTGGTGTGCCGGAACACCGCCGCGCGGTCCTGACCCGGATCCGGGATCTCTCCGGTTGCGAGGTGGACGAAGGCCTCGTCTTGTTCTCCCCTGCCCCGCATTCCTATACCGGCCAAGACACGCTCGAGCTTTACCTTCATGGCGGACCGGCGGTGATCACCCATGCGCTGGACGCGCTCACGGCGCTTCCCGGAGTCCGGCTCGCCGGTCCAGGCGAGTTTACCCGTCGCGCCTTTGAAGCCGGAAAACTTGACCTCGCCGAGGCCGAAGGCGTCGCCGACCTCATCGAGGCGGAAACCCTCGCGCAGAAATCCCAGGCGCTCCGGCAGGTCTCGGGCGGGCTGTCTGACACTTATAATGAATGGCGCGACGAGCTCACCGGGCTTCTGGCCCTCGTCGAAGTGATGGTCGACTTTCCCGATGAGGGGGATGTGCCGGTGGACGCCGCCGCACCCCTTCGGGCCCGTGTCGCCGCTTTGATAAAGTCGGTCGAAGCCGCACTCGGGGATGGCGGGATCGGTGAACGCATCCGGGATGGATTCCGCATCGCCATCATCGGCGCGCCGAATGCCGGCAAGTCGACCCTCCTCAACCGGCTCGCCGGACGCGAGGCCGCCATCGTCACCGCCCGCCCGGGAACGACCCGCGACGTCATCGAGATCCGCCGGGTGCTCGGCGGCCAGGTGGTCTGGATCGCGGACACGGCGGGTCTGCGTGAAACCGAAGACGAGATCGAGGCGGAAGGAATCCGGCGCGCGAGGATGACCGCCGACGACGCCGACCTTTGTTTGCTCCTCATCGATGCGTCCGATCCGGGCGCGGCCCCTCCCCTCCCCTATCCGGCGCCGAAGGGGATCCGCGTGGTGAACAAGGCCGACCTCGCCGCCCCGGAAGACCTTCCCAGATCTGACTTTTTAGTGTGCGCGAAGGACGGCTCCGGCATCGAGGCGCTCGAAGCCGGGCTGGGTGCGCGCCTTGCCGCCCTCGCCGGTTCGGTCGAGTCCCCGGTCATCACCCGGGCCCGCCACCGCGAAAAGCTGACCCGCGGCCTTGCCGCC
>JBGSOU010000373.1:0-2937 GCA_041739025.1 Hyphomonas sp. | reverse complement strand
GGCGGCCTCGTCGGCGCCCTCGCAGGCGCCCTCTGCGGCTTCCTGCTGCACGCGATTGTCGCCCCCGCCCGCCAGCTGACGGATGTGGATATCAACGTCTTCGGACCGGCTTGACGCTTCCGGCGAAGCGGGCCACCTCGCGGGGCATGACAGACACGATTGAAATCTGGACGGACGGCGCCTGCAGCGGCAATCCCGGGCCTGGCGGATGGGGCGCGGTGATGCGCTCGAACGGCCACCTGAAGGAACTCTTCGGCGGCGATCCGGCGACCACCAACAACCGTATGGAAATGATGGCCGTCATCGAGGCGCTGAACGCGCTGAAGCGGCCGTCCAAGGTCACGCTGCATGTCGATTCGACCTACGTGAAGGACGGCCTGACCAAATGGATCAAGGGCTGGAAGCGCAATGGCTGGAAAACCGCCGACAAGAAACCTGTGAAGAACCAGGAACTCTGGATGGCAATGGAAGAGGCCTGCGCCCGGCATGACATCACCTGGAAATGGGTGAAGGGGCATTCCGGCGACCCGAACAATGACCGGGCGGATGAACTGGCCCGTCAGGGTACGGACGGAGCACGCAGGAAAGCGTAGCGCGAGCAGGCCGGCGCCGTCGCAAACTCAGGCCCTCAAATGCAAAACGCCCCGGCTTGTCGCCGAGGCGTCTGGATCTTGAGCAAAAAGCGCCTCAGGCGGCTTCTTCGATCTCGCTGGATTTCTGGTTCGGGCGCGGATCGCGCAGCACGTACCCACGGCCCCAGACGGTTTCGATATAATGGTTGCCGGCGGTCGCCTGCTGCAGCTTCTTGCGCAGCTTGCAGATGAACACGTCGATGATCTTGAGTTCGGGTTCGTCCATGCCGCCATACAGGTGGTTCAGGAACATTTCCTTGGTCAGCGTCGTGCCCTTGCGCAGCGAGAGCAGCTCGAACATCGCGTACTCCTTGCCGGTCAGGTGGACGCGCTCGCCTTCGACTTCGACCGTCTTGGCATCCAGGTTGACCAGGATCTCGCCGGTGCGGATCACGCTTTCGGCATGGCCTTTGGAACGGCGCACGATGGCGGTGATGCGGGCGATCAGCTCGTCCTTGTTGAACGGCTTGGTGAGGTAATCGTCGGCGCCGTAGCCGAGCGTTTTCACCTTCGCTTCGATGTCGGGATTGCCCGAGAGGATCATGACCGGCGTGTTGACGCGGCTCATGCGCAGCTGCTTGAGCACTTCAAAACCCGAGATGTCCGGCAGCGACAGATCGAGGAGGATCATGTCATACTCGTACACCTTGCCGAGATCGACACCGTCTTCGCCGAGGTCGGTCATATACACGTTGAAGCCAGCCGCCTTCAGCATCAGCTCGATGGAGCGTGCCAGGGCCCGGTCATCTTCAATCAATAGGACGCGCATCGCTCGTCTCCCGAATCACTTGAGGCTGGTTTAGCCCGATTGTTAACACTTGTGAATCCTAACGCCGCAATCTTGTTAACAAGTTAATGCGGTATACGGATACTGACGATTTATTCACTATTCTCAACACGGATCAATTTCCCACCGAGGCGGACTGCCCTTCGCCCATCAGGGTTTGAGCAACAGCCATGACGTCCTGCACTGGCTGGGCTTGCGGATCGGTGGAGATCAGCGTTCGCTGGCACCGGATCGCGTCGCGAACTTTCGGATCGCGCATGACGGTTCCCGCGTGTCTTGGACGGAAACCGAGGAAAGTGGAACAGGCGCGCGCGATCGCTTCATAGGTGCGCTGACCGGCTGCGCGGGTGTCGGCCTGATTAATGCAGATGATCGGTTCAACGTTCGGCGCGTAACCACGCAGCACCTTGATGAAGGCATAGGCGTCGGTCATCGAGGCGGGGTCGTCGGTGATCACGACCAGCGATTTGTCGCCGGCGCGGGCCAGGCGCATGCAATTGGCTTCGATGCCGGCGCCGAGATCCAGCACCAGGTGATCATACTGCAGCGCAAGGGCCGAGAGACCGGCCGCGAGGCGGGCGACTTCCTCGGGCGGGAGTTCAGCCAGCGCGCCAGATCCGGAACGGCCCGGCAACACATCGAATCCGCCGCCGCCCGCGCCGCCGTCAACCGGCGTCACGGCGTCGTCGAGTTCGACCCAGCCCGCCACGACGGCGGCGAGATCGGTTTCCGGCGCGATGCCGAGCTGGACGTCGACGTTGGCCAGGCCGAGATCGCCATCCACCAGCAGAACGCGGCGGCCGGCTTTCGCCAGTGCCGAGGCCAGCGTGATCGAGATGAAGGTTTTGCCGACGCCGCCCTTGCCACTCGCCACCGCGATGATGGAAGCGGGCGTGACCCGCGGGGCGGGCCTGACGGCGGGACGGTCCTGGGATCGGCGCATGGTGAAACTCATGGGATCAGGCTGCTCCTCTGAGGGCGATGACATCGCCGCGCGATTCCTCGATGAGGAGCGCGGAGAGACGCGATGGCGCCGCCGGCACCAGGCCACCACCGATGAACGGCGTGATGGCAAGATGCGAGAAGGCGATGCCCGCTGATGTCAGGGCTGCGATCGCGCCGCCACGGCGGCGGACGACGTCGAGCTTGGTCAGGATGGCGCGGCGAACACCGGCGCGGTGGAACGCGCGGGCGGCTTCGGCGAGATCTTCGGGATGCCCCTCGGCCGACAGCACCAGCACCGGTTCGGCGCGGATCGCAGCCACGAGATCGGCAAGGCTGGCGAGGTCGTCGCCTTCGAACGGATTGATGGCCGGCAGGTCGATGACGCAGCGGCGGTTTTCTGCGCGCAGGGTGCGCAGGGTGGCGAACAGGTCGTCGGGTGTCTCGGCGACGCGGATCTGGCCTTTCTCGAGCTCGAGATAGGCCGCCAGCTGCGCGCCGGCGCCGGAGCCGTCGAGGTCGGCAGCAAGCGGCACGATTTCGGCACGCGCCACCGAGGCGCGGCGGGTCAGCTTG
>JBGSOU010000370.1:0-1563 GCA_041739025.1 Hyphomonas sp. | reverse complement strand
TACCGCGCCCGCCGCGACGTGCTGGTCGACAGCTTCACCCGCGCCGGCTGGCCGGTGCCGAGCCCCAAGGCGTCGATGTTCGCCTGGGCCCAGATCCCGGAAAAGCTGCGCCACATGGGCAGCCTCGAATTCGCGCTGGCGATGATCAACGAGGCCCACGTCGCCGTCGCCCCCGGCGCCGGCTTCGGGGAGCATGGCGACGAATACGTCCGCATCGCCCTCGTCGAAAACGAGCAGCGCATCCGCCAGGCCGGCCGCAACATCCGCAAATTCCTCGCCACCCACGGCGTCAAGGAAATCAAACCGGTGGCGGCGGAGTAGGGTCTTGTAGGGTGGGTTAGGCCGAAGGCCGTAACCCACCACATCTACAGCACTCGATGGAACCAAAAAATTCAATGCAGGAAATCCCCACTTCGTAGCGGGCGGTTACTCTTTCTGCTGAGCAGCAGAAAAGGAGGCTCAAAGTGTATCGATGTATCGTGCAAACGTTCTGCCTATGGGATCAGTCGCTCAACCTGCATCTTGTTATCAAATGCGCAGAGACGGAGGAGGCATGGGAAGATCATTTCTATCGCGATGCCGATGGCCGAGTTTTCAGCTTCTGGCTGAAGAAGAGCGGATTACCAATCAGGCGATGCTCCGAGAACCATTTTACAGTGGTCGATTCGATGATGCCGCTATGGGATAGAGTTGGCCTAAACCATAGATGATGGGCACGGTTGGGTGGTGGGTTACGGCCTTCGGCCTAACCCACCCCACGGACTACGCTTCCAGCCCTTCCGCTGGCGGCCCAAACCGGCTATTGCCCCCTCGGAACCGTAGCGTAAGGGGCACCCCGTGGGGCCGTTGAGAATTGGAATTGCAGGGCTTGGCCATGTCGGCGCCGGGCTGATCGAGCTGGTGCAGCGCCAGGAGCGCCTCCGGCTGCCCGGCAAGGTCGAGATCACCGGCGTCAGCGCCCGCTCGCAGAGCCGCAACCGGCCGGTCAGCACCGATGCCTATGCCTGGTTCGATGACGCTGCCACCCTCGCCGAAGACCCCAATGTGGACGTCTTCGTCGAACTGATCGGCGGCTCGGACGGCCCCGCCAAGTTCGCCGTCGAATCCGCCCTCAAGGCCGGCAAGCATGTCGTCACCGCCAACAAGGCCCTGATTGCCAAGCACGGCACCGCGCTGGCGGCGCTGGCGGCCGAAAAGCATGTGGACCTCCTGTTCGAAGCCGCCGTCGCCGGCGGCATCCCGGTCGTCCGTGTGCTGCGCGACAGCCTCGCCGGTGTCGAGGTGACCCGCGTCTCGGGCATCCTCAACGGCACCTGCAATTTCATCACCTCCACCATGCTGGACACCGGCCGCTCGTATGACGACGTGCTCGCCGAGGCCCAGAAGCGCGGCTATGCAGAAGCGGACCCGACGCTCGACGTCTCCGGCATGGACGCCGCCCACAAGGCCGCCATCCTGTCGGCCATCGCCTTCTCGGCCGATCTCGATTTCTCCAAGGTCGCCGTGCGCGGCATCGAGGAAATCGGGCTGATGGACCTGCGCCTCGCGGATCGTCTTGGCTTC
>JBGSOU010000337.1:0-4853 GCA_041739025.1 Hyphomonas sp. | reverse complement strand
CCGCGCTGGTGGCGGCGCGGGTGGTGCCGTTTGCCCATGCCAGCGATGGCGGCGGCTCGATCCGGATTCCGGCCTCGACCTGCGGCGTGTTCGGCCTGAAACCCTCGCGCGACCGCCTGCCCTACAGTGACGGCGACGCGCCGCCGCTGCAGATTTCGGTCAACCATGCCGTCACACTCAGTGTGCGCGACTCGATTGCCCTGTTCCAGATGGCGGAAGCCAATAGCGGCGCCTACCCGCCGCTGGGCGACATCCAGCCCCTGAAACGGCGCCTGCGCATCGGCTTTGCCCCTGAACCGATTGGCGGCACGGCGCTGGATCCGGACACCCGCGCGGGTCTGGAAGACGTGGCGCAGCTCTGCCGGGATCTGGGACACGAGGTGATCGACTACACGATCCCGATGGACGGGCCGAAATTCACCGATGCCTTCCTGCTGTACTGGGCCACCGGCGCTGCCCAGTTTGCGCAGAAGGTGTCGGCCTATTCGGGCAAACCGATCGGGCCGGACATTCTCGAGCCGTGGACGCTCGGTCTCGCCAAAATGGCCCTCGGCCGGATGACCGAGATCCCCGGCACCATCGGCTACCTTCAGAATTTCGAAGCGCAGTATGACGGCTTCTTCCAGTCGATGGACCTGATCCTGTCGCCGGTGACCGGCAGCCCGGCCGTGCCGGTGGGCGAGCAGGCTCCGGACGGAAATTTCGACGCGGTGATGGAAAACGTGCTGAAGTTTGCCGCCTTCACCTCACCGATGAACGTGGCGGGCGCCGCCTCGATGAGCGTGCCGCTGGCCTGGTCGCCGGCGGGGTTGCCGATCGGGGCGATGTTCTCCGGCCGCAAGGGCGATGACGCGCTGCTGTTCGAACTGGCGCTGGAATTGGAAGCGGCGCGCCCTTGGGCGAACCGGAAACCGCCGGTTTCGGCGATCTGACCTAGCGTCAGGGGTCTGTTCCTGAAGGCCCTCCAGACCTAAATTAACCAAGTCCTGCCGCTTGTTTGCCGGGTGGAAAGGCGTCGTGCGCTAAATATTGCGGGCGCGAAAGATGACTCTTGCGTCACTCTACCCTATTTTAACGCCCATCCCTCCCAGGAAAGCCCCCGCCCGTGAACCGATCCGTCATCATCGCCGCTTCCATTCTGGGGGTCATCCTCGTCTATTTTGGCGCGCGCAGCCTGATGCGCGGAAGCCTCGGGTCTGAAAAGCCGGCGATCGAAACCGCCGGACCGGCCCCGATCGCCGAGGCGATCGTGCTGACCGCCGAGAGCGAGGCGCACGAGCTGAAGGTGAACGCCAAGGGCCGCACGGCGCCGGACAAGGTCGTGACCGTGAAATCCGGCACCGCCGGCACCGTGATCGCAACCCCGGTTCAGGAAGGCACTTTCGTCAAGAAAGGCACGCTGCTGTGTGCGCTCGACGTGGAAGCGCGCAGCGCCCGGGTGAAGGAAGCCGAAGCCAACCGCAACGCCGCGAAGGTGGATTATGAGGCCGCCGCCGCGCTGGCCGCGAAGGGACTGGCTCCGGCCAACCGCGAGGCCGCCGCGAAAGCAACGCTGGATGCTGCGGACGCGGCTGTCAATTCCGCCCGGGTCGAACTGGGGCGCACACAGATCCGCGCGCCGTTTGACGGCGTGTTCGAACAACGCCTCGCCGAAGCCGGCGATTACCTCGCGCCGGGTTCGCCCTGCGGCCTGCTGGTGGATCTCGATCCGGTCATCATGGCCGCCGAAGTCAGCGAAGCCGAAGCCGGCCTGCTGAAACCCGGCATGGCGAGCACGGTCGTGCTGGCCGATGGCCGCAGCTTTCCGGCCAAGCTCCGCTACGTATCGCGCACGGCCAGCCAGCAGACCCGCACCTTCCCGATTGAAGCCGAACTCGAAACCGGCGACGCGCTCGTCGCGGCCGGGGTAACGGCAACCCTGCAGGTTCCGGCCGGCAAGGTTCCCGCCACGCTGATCGCCCGCTCGCTGCTGACCCTGTCCGATTCCGGACAATTGGGGGTGCGCCAGGTTCTGGCCGACAACACGGTCGCCTTCGCCCCGATCCGGGTGATCGACGAAACGCCGGACGGCGCCTGGGTCACCGGTCTGACCGGCAAGACGACCCTGGTGGCGATCGGACAGGATTACCTGAATGACGGCGTCAAGGTCACGCCGGTCGCACAAGGTGGAGCCACGCCATGAACGGGGTCATCGACTTCGCCATCGGCCGCGCCCGGATGGTGATCGCCATCCTGATCTGCGCGGTGCTGGCGGGCACGGCAACTTATGTGGCCCTCCCCAAGGAAGCCGACCCGGACATTCCAATCCCGATTGTCGCGATCACCATCCCGCTCGCCGGCGTCACGCCGGAAGATTCCGAACGCCTGCTGGTTCGCCCGGTGGAAGAGGAAGTCCAGTCGCTGGAAGGCCTGAAGACGTTCAAGTCCTACGCCTCCGAAGGCGCGGCAACGCTGGTGCTCGAGTTCGAGATCGACGTGGACGTCGATCAGGCCGTGCTGGACGTCAAGGACAAGGTGGACATGGCGAAACGCTATTTCCCCGACGATGCGCGTGAACCGATCGTGTCAGAATTCAACGCGGCGCAGTTCCCCATGCTGGTGGTGAACATCTATGGCGACGCCCCGGAACGCGGCCTCGGCCGCATCGCGGAAGACCTGCGCGAACGCCTCGAAGCCGATCCCGGCGTCCTGGAAGCCCGCGTCAGCGGCAAGCGCGAAGACCTGCTCGAGATCATCATCGATCCGGTGAAGCTGGAAGCCTACAACATCTCCTATCAGGAGATCGCGGCGGTCGTGAACTCGAACAACCAGCTGATCCCCGCCGGCGTGATCGACACCGGACAGGGCAGCTTTTCGGTCAAGGTTCCGGGCATCATCCGCACCGGCGCCGACGCCCTCAGCCTGCCGATCAAGCGGACCGAGAATGCCGTCGTGACACTGGGCGATGTGGCGGACGTGCGCCGCACCTTCAAGGATGCCACCGGCGCCGCCACCTTCAATGGTGAACAGGCCCTGCTGATCGAAGTGGTCAAGCGCACCGGCGCCAACATCCTCGACACCGCCAACAATGTGCGCGCCATTCTCGCCGACGAGAGCCAGAAATGGCCGTCCACCGTGCGCGCCGAGATCACCTCGGATGCGTCCGAACTGATCGGCTCGCAACTCGGTCAGCTCGAAAGCTCGATCATGACCGCCATCGTGCTGGTGATGATCATTGTGGTCGCCTCGCTCGGCCTGCGCTCGGCGACGCTGGTCGGCATCGCGATCCCGTCTTCGTTCGTGATCGCGTTCCTGTTCCTGGGCGCGTTCGGCTACACCGTGAACATGATGGTCATGTTCGGCATGGTCATCGCGGTCGGCATCCTTGTGGATGGCGCCATCGTGGTCACCGAATACGCAGACCGGAAACTCGCCGAAGGGCTCGACCGCAAGGAAGCCTACGCACTCGCCGGCAAGCGGATGTTCTGGCCGGTCGTCTCCTCGACCCTGACCACGCTCGCCGCCTTCGTGCCGTTCCTGTTCTGGAACTCGATGCCCGGCAAGTTCATGGCCTACCTGCCGCTGACGCTGATCTTCGTGCTGACTTCCTCGCTGGTCGTGGCACTGATCTTCCTGCCGGTGCTGGGCACCGTGATCGGCGGACGTTCCGGCGGCACCGACGAGAACCTCGCGGCGCTGGCCGCCGATGGCGATCCGCGCCGGGCCAAGGGCTGGATCGGCGGCTATGTGAAGATCGTGACCGAGACGGTTCGCCGGCCCCTGATCACCACGGCGGCCGTGTTTGCGACCGTGATCGCCATTTTCATGTGGTTCGGCTCGGAAAACCACAAGTCCGAGTTCTTCCTCGATATCGAACCGGAGCAGGCCTACGTGTTCGTGCAGGCGCAAGGCGCTTTGTCGGCGCGGGAAAAGGCCGAGCTGGTGCTTCGGGCGGAGGACGCGATTTCCGACCTCGACGGCATCACGGCCATCTCGACGCGGTCGGGCAATTCCTCCTCTTCGGGCTCGCGCTTCGACGGCGTGGACGGCATTCCGCTCGACACGATCGGACAGATCCTGCTCGACCTGAAGACAACCTCCGACGGCCCCTACGACGCGCGTGCAACACTCGAACAGGTGCGGGGACGCCTCACGGCGATCCCGGCGTTGGGTTTCGAAATCAAAGCGCGCGAACAGGGCCCGCCGGGCGGCAAGGACGTTCAGGTTGCCCTGCTCGGTCAGGACAAGGCTGCGCTCGACCAGACCGCCACGCTGATCCGCGACTGGCTGGAAGCGCGCGATGACATCATCGAGATCGACGACTCGCGGCCCCTGCCCGGCGTCGAATACCAGCTGACGGTCGACCGGGCCGAAGCCGGCAAGTTTGGTGTCGACGCCGCGCAGATCGGCGCCGCAGTGCAGCTGGTGACGAACGGCGTGCTCGTCGGCCGCTACCGGCCGGACGATGCCAATGAAGAGGTCGACATCCGCGTCCGGTTCCCGGAAGAGGACCGGTCCGCCTCGGCGATTGACGCGCTGAAGATCGCAACGCCGCAAGGCAACGTGCCGCTGTCGCTGTTCGTGACCCGCGAAGCGGCCCCCCGCGTCAGCCAGATCGAACGGCGCGATGGCAAGCGCGTGATCGACGTGCGCGGCAATGCGAAGGAGCAAGGCACAGGCGGCGCAATTGTCGCGGAGTTGAAGGCCTTCCTTGCGGCGCAGACCCTGCCGCCGGGCGTCGAGGTTCGCTTCGAGGGCGCCGACGAGGACACCGCCGACGCAGGTGCATTCTTCGCGGGCGCAGCGCTCGCCGCGCTGTTCATGATGGCCGTGATCCTGCTCTGGCAGTTCAACAACTTCTGGCAGGTCGCCCT
>JBGSOU010000318.1:0-9995 GCA_041739025.1 Hyphomonas sp. | reverse complement strand
CGCCAGCTCGCAATGCACAGCCTGCGCGACGGCGATCGCGGCTCCTCGGGCGCCGCCCCCTCCCTGAACGACAAGGACGAGTAACACCATGCGCTTCAAACGCCCCACAGCCCATTATGGCACCTCGCCCTACCCCGAGACGCCCTACCAGAAGGCCGGACAGGTCTGGGACGAGCGGATCGGCTCGGCCCGGGTCCAGGCGAAGAACTGGCGGCTGATGGCGCTTGGGTGCCTCGCGCTTTCGTTCGCGACGTCCGGCGCGCTGATCTGGCGGAGCCTGCAATCGACAGTGACGCCTTACATCGTCGAAGTTGATGAGACGGGCGCCGCGAAAGCCGTCGGCCCGGCGACTGAGCCTTACGCGCCGTCCGACGCCCAGATCGCGCATCACCTTGCCGGGTTCATCACATATGTCCGCAGCCTGTCGATCGATCCGGTCGTTGTCCGGGAAAACTGGCTCAAAGCCTACACCTTCGCCGGACCTGCAGCCGCCACAACGCTCTCAGAGTATGCCCGGGAGAATGATCCGTTTGCGGCGATCGGCCGGCGCTCACGCACGGTGGATGTCGTCAGCATCGTCCGTGTCAGCGAAGAAAGCTTCCAGGGGCGCTGGATCGAGAAAACCTATGAGGGCGGCGCGCTGACCGGCGCAAAGCGGTTCACCGGGGTTTTCACGATCACGCTCCAGCCGCCGAAGGATGCTGAGACTCTGCGCGCCAATCCCCTCGGCCTTTACGTCCGCTCACTCAGCTGGAGCGAAGACCTTATCACAGGAGAATAAAAATGACCCGGTATCTGCTTGCCTCATCGGCCACCGCCTTGCTCGCGGCTTGCGCCACGCCGCCGCCAACCGAACCGATCATCGATAGCGGCGATTTTATTGCGGCCATCTCACTGGAAGAGCCTAAGCCCGAGCGAGTGGAAATCGTTGAAACAGCGATCGCGCTTCCCCTGCCCGGCCAACTCAAGCCGGTTGAACCGGGAGCCGAAAAGAAGAGCCCGCAAAGCCCCGCCGCAACCATCAGGGAGGGCCGTGCCGGAGCCGTGATCGAGCCTTCCTCGGAAGGCTTCGTCAATGCCGTCCAAATCTATCCTTACACGGAAGGCGCGCTCTACCGCCTCTATGCCAGCCCCGGCCAGGTCACAGACATTGCGCTCCAGCCCGGAGAAACCCTCGTGTCGGTCTCTGCCGGTGACACGGTACGCTGGGTCGTCGGCGACACGGCGTCCGGCTCCGGGAGCGCAGCCCGGGCGCATATCCTGGTCAAGCCTGTTGCGACGGGCCTGCGCACCAACCTGATGATCGCGACCGACCGGCGGACCTATCACCTCGAACTGGAATCGACCGCCGCAACCTATATGGCCGCGCTCTCCTGGCGCTATCCGCAGGATGAACTGGCGGGCTTCACGGCCCGCAACATGATCGCCGCCGCAGAGGACGCCATCTCTGTCGAACGCGGCCTCAGCCTCGAGACCCTGAACTTCGACTACCGCGTCACGGGCGACACGCCGGACTGGAAACCGGTCCGCGTGTTCGATGATGGGCGCCAGGTGTTCATCCAGATGCCGGCGTCGATTTCCGCCTCCGAGATGCCGCCGCTCTTTGTCCTGTCATCCGCAGGAGACGCCGAACTCGTCAACTACCGGGTCCGCGGGAACTACTACATTGTCGACCGACTCTTTGGCGCGGCCGAGCTGCGCCACGGGACAAGGCCCCAGACAGTCGTGCGGATTTCGAAAGCGGCAAGCCGCAAAGCGAAGTCCGGCTGGTTCGGAGGCTGATCCGATGACCGAGCCTCCACCATTCAAGGAAGCAGCAAAGCAGCTGCAGATCCGCACGGCGCCGAAGCCCGCCACCCGGATCAACCGTAAACTGCTGATGGCCGGCGCAGGCCTCGGCGCGCTGGGCCTCTTTGCGGCAACCTCGATCGCCCTCGCGCCGCCGCGCCCTCCAGAGCCTGCGCAGCAAGAAGAGCTGGTTACGGCCGGCAAGCGCAAGCCCGATGGGTTCTCGGCGCTACCGGCAGACTATACGGGGCTTGCGGATGTGCCGGTGCTCGGGGCGCCGCTCTCCGGCGATCTCGGCTCGACCATCCTTGCGGCGGAGCAGGCTTACGGTATCGAAACAGAGTTCCAGACTGAGTACCGCACCGATTTTCGCACGCGTCCGGAAGACGAAGCAGCGCGCACGGCGCGGCTTGAAGCCGCCGCCCAGGCTGAAGAAGCGGCTCGCGCGCCAATTCTGTTCCGGCTTGCCGGAGCGGATGCGTCTTCAAGTGCAACACAGCGCACGCAGGATTCCGGCTTCGATCTGGCATCGGAGCTCCTTGCGCTCAACCGGCAATCCCCAACCGGCGCTATCAGCCCCCAGCCAGAACCGAACCTTCAATTCCGCAAGGCTGCGTTTGTCCGTGAACCGGCTTTCAGTCCAGTCTACAATCCTGAACGCGTGCAGGACCCGCTTTCGCCTTACCAGCTGATGGCAGGCTCCCTGATCCCGGCGAGCCTTGTTACGGGCATCAACTCGGACCTTCCAGGTACGGTCATCGCGCAGGTCACCCAGAACATTTACGACACGGTCCGCGGCCAGCACCTCCTGATCCCTCAGGGAAGCCGCCTTCTCGGGCGCTACCAATCGGAGGTCTCTTTCGGGCAGGACCGCGCGCTGGTTGTCTGGGACCGGATCCTGATGCCCGATGGCAGCTCAATCACGATCTCTGAACCGGGCAGCGACGCATCCGGTTATGCTGGCCTGAAAGACCGGATCGATCACCACTGGGACAAGGCGTTCGCAGCGGCCGGTCTCGCCACCCTGCTCGGCATCGGCGCTGAACTCGGGCCCGGCGAGGACGGCGACATCGAGCGTGCGATCCGCCGCGGGACAACCGACACGATCAACGAAGCCGGACAGCGGGCCGTTGATCGAAGCCTCAGCGTTCAGCCTTCGATCACTATCCGTCCCGGCTGGCCCGTCCGTGTCATCGTGACGAAGGATCTCGTCCTTCGTCCCTTTCAGGAGACAGCCCCATGAACCTCCGCCTTACAAAACTTGCTGACCGCACGCCGGTCAGACTCACCCTCGCACTTGATCCGGACACCGCCGCCGCGCTGCAGGACTATGCGGCGGTCTACCAAGAGACTTATGGCGAAGCCGAGCGCAGCGAAACGCTCGCCGCCGCCATGATCGACATGTTCCTGGCGTCGGACGCCGGGTTCAGAAGGGCGCGGAAGGCCCTGCCCACCAATGCCAGCAAAGGAGACTGACTCATGGCACAGATCGGCGCATTTACCCTGAAGGACGGAGCCTGGACCGGGACCATCCGTACCATGACCATCAACGTCAAGGCCCAGCTTGTTCCCAACAAGGAAAAGGGAAAGAACAAGGACACGCCAGACTTCCGGCTATACGCCGGTGGCGCAGAACTCGGCGCAGCCTGGCGCCAGGACTCCAAGGATGGTGAAACGCCGTACCTCGCCGTGAAACTCGATGACCCGAGTTTTGCCAAGCCGATGCGCGCCGCCTTCTTCGAGAATGAAGCCGAAGGCACCGGCGTCATGGTCTGGAACCGTCCCAAATGAGCCAGTTTCCACCACGCGCGTTCATTCGCATGGCCGCTGAACTAGACGCTGCAGAACCACAAAAATCCATTCCCAACGCCGACATGCATGACAATCAGGCCGGATTGCGGTTTCTCTCACTTCGCGATGTCCTTGACCGGCTGACGATCAGCCGGTCACTTCTCTACGAATTGATCAAGGATCCTTTCCAGCCGTTTCCGGCACCCCTTCACATCGGTCGTCGCAGCGTCTGGGTGGAGCAAGAAGTCGAACGCTATATGCAAACGGTCCTGATTTCTGCGCGCAGGTGATGCGGTAGGGCTAGTCTTCTGACACAATGTGAAGCGTGCGCTGAGGAAATGGAATGTCGATTCCATTCCTGGACAGGACCGAATTGATCGCTGTGTTGATATCGTGGGTGACAGGCAGGCGCTTGTTTGGATTGGCCACGAAGATTCGCAGTTCGAAGTCGAGCGAACTGTCGCCATGGTTCATGAAAAAGACGGAAGGCGGCGGCTCCTTCAACACATCCGGGTGATCTTCCACGACCCCAATCAGCAGCGTGCGAACCTTGTCGACATCCGAGCCGTAGGCCACGCCGACTGACAGGACGAGCCGGGTGATTGCGTTGTTGAGGGTCCAGTTGATGACATTTTCGGTGATCAGGGACTTGTTCGGGATGATCACTTCGCGGTTATCGAAATCGGTGATCGTGGTGGCGCGTATCTTGATATTGCTGATCGTGCCGCTGAGGGTTCTGTCATGTCTAATGCGAACCAGTCTCCGCCTTTTCGCGGACGAGCAGGTGCCAGGCAGCGAGAAGGTCGCGCCAGTCGCGAAGAGCGGCGTTCCTGTTAGCCTTAAAGGTTGATCGCGAGCAGAGGTACCTCTCCAGGTTAAAATGATTGTGGACAGACGAATGGGTTGAGGCGCATTTCTGAAGACTTCCCATTCGTCTGAAGCGCAACATTGCCCGCTCTCGTCAGCGGAATGGCTGGTGAGGATTTTCGGCGCGGTTATTCAGGTCGCGGCCCTTCCCCTGACGTTTCTGGTTTCCGGTCGCCTTCATCGCGGCGTGATAGGATGGGCACTTGTCAGCAAACTCGGCGCGACAGCGGAAATCCGACATACATCAGTACGCTCAGCTGGATGATCTCAGGCGAAGTTTTGAAGTACCGGAACGGGTTCTTGCTCATTTTCCGAGGCGAACCGCCCTGACCGGTCGCCTCAAGACCCGGTTCCGCCGACATCACTCGTCAGCCTGCCACAGAAGATTTCAAATATTTTTCCCGGTTTGCTGACGAGTTACGGCGGGCTTCGTCGATGGCTTGGCGCTCGGAGGCATCGAGCAGAGCTTCTAGCAGACGAGAGAAATGGCCGCGCATGGCCGCGCGCGCAGCGAGCGGATCACGAGCCCTGAGCGCATCCAGGATCGCGGCATGTTCGTTGACCCGATGGGACGCATCTTCATGACACACAGCCGCGTAGACTTTTTTCACTGCGTCGATCTCGGTGCGCATGCGCCACAAGGTCTGGAGGAAAAACACGTTCGCTGCATTTCCCGAAGCTTTAGCTATGATGAGATGAAAATCGCGATCCGCCCCCTCCCCATCTGCCGAGTCGTGGGGTGCACTTTCCATTCGTTGGATCGTGGCTTCGAGTTCTTCCACCTGTGCATCGGTGATCATGGAGGCCGCGAGCGCCGCACACTCGGATTCGAACAACAGCCGCGTTTGCGTCAGCTCGAAGGGTGTTACCGAAGGCAGAACCAGTCCAATCGTATCGCCGGAATTTCGAACGTACACGCCTGAGCCGACCTTGATCTCGACACGTCCAAGAGCTTCGAGCGAGATTTCGGCTTCACGGATAACGACCCGGCTTACACCGAAACGTTCAGCCAGTTCCCGCTCCCCTGGCAGACGCGTTCCGGGTGGATAGGCACCCGACTCGATCATATCGAGAATGTTGCGCGCAACCGATTGATAGAGGCGTTTATCGCTCATCTGGGTCTTTCCGATGCCGTACCGCCGAGCTTTAACCCGGCAGATGTTGATAACGTCACACTAGTCGATCCAGCTCATGAATTCAATGGCTTACAAATAGGTCCGTCCAATTGATTATTTCTTTTAAGATGGGCCAGATGAGCTCCCCACACTTTGTCTCAACCGCCTTGGATCCTTGGTGTATCGACTGGATATTGATCCTAGCAGGAACATGCAGTTTGCCACCTGTAAGCACCAAAACTTAAAAATTGGTATGATCACCCCCATGTTAAGCGACTCGATTGACCACTTCGCACCCGCATTCCCATTCACAGTTCGATGAAACGAACATAATCTGCAAGTTGGCAGAAAAATTGGTATGTATCATTGGTTGACATTTTTTCTGACGCGATTAACGGTCCTCACAACAAGCCCTTGAAGGGCGGCGCGGGAGGAAATCGTGCGAAACTGGCTTTCATTCCCTATCCTGCTGCTGTTGTCCGCTGGGGCCGCGTGCCAGGCAACCGCGCCCTTGCCGGCAGATCTCAGCCACCCGGACTCCGGCGGCAGCGCAGACGCGCACGGCCAGATCGTGCGGAACATTGAGGCCTACGAAGCTGCGGCCGAAAACCTGAAACCGGGTGACCAGATCATCCTTGCCAACGGTGTCTGGCAAAATTTCGATCTGGTTCTGGATGCTGTGGGGACGAAAGATGCTCCAATCCGCCTGACGGCCGAAACACCGGGAAAGGTAATCCTCTCCGGTCAGTCGAGCCTGCGACTAGCTGGCGAATATTTGGACGTATCCGGACTGGTCTTTCGGAACGGATATACACCGCGAGGCGAAGTGATCAGTTTCCGCCGCGACAGCGATCATCTCGCGCGCAACTCCCGCGTTAGCCAGACCGTCATTGAAGACTACAGCAACCCGGACCGGCGGCAGGTCGACCTCTGGGTCGCCCTCTACGGCCAGAACAACGTGTTTGAACACAACCACCTTTCCGGCAAACGCAACGCCGGGCCCACGCTCGCCGTGCGCCTGGACAGCGAAGCGAGCCAGCAGAACGGCCACCTGATCCGCTACAACTATTTCGGCCCCCGCCCAGTGTTTGGCTCAAATGGTGGAGAGACCCTCCGTATAGGCACCAGTCCCTATTCCCTCACGCGCTCTGGTACCGTTGTCGAGCACAACTATTTTGACCGCTGTAGCGGCGAGGTCGAAATTATCTCCAACAAGTCGGGGGGGAATATCTTCCGTAGCAATACGTTCTTTGAGTCCCAAGGTACGCTCACCCTGCGTCATGGCAGCGACGCGCTGGTCGAGAACAACCTGTTCGACGGAAACGGCGCAGCATTTACCGGGGGTGTACGGATTATCAATCCGCGCCAGACCGTTCGGAACAACTACTTCCGGCAACTGACCGGCACCCGCTTTTCGGCCGGTTTGGTCGTGATGAACGGCATCTATGACTCGCCGATCAATCGCTACCATCAGGTCGATGGTGCCGTCATTGAGGACAACATCTTTGAAGGCGTCGCCCGCATTGAACTTGGCGAGGGCGCCGACGCCGAACGCACGGCCCCGCCTATCAATTCGGTATTCCGCAACAATACCGTCACCGGCAAGCCGGGCGAGCCTGTATTCAGAGTCCAGTCTTCGATGGACGGCGTCGAGTTCACAGAGAACACGTCGACAGCACCGGCCCCTGCGGAGATCGCGTACGGATTTTCAATCGTTGCCGAAGGATCGGTAGAAGCTGACGAGAAACGCATGGACCCACAAGTCTATGGAGTCTCGCGCGAGAAAACAGGCGTTTCCTGGTATCCAAAAGCGGACGCCGCATCGCCGTTTGCCGGAGGACGTGACATCGCGGTCGCCCCGGGGACAGGAACACTCGCCGTCGCAATAGCCGCCGCTGCGCCTGGCGATACGCTCGTGCTGGCGCCGGGCAATTACACCGAACCAACCCTGATCGAGCTCGCTATTCCGCTCACAGTCCGCGCCGCCGACAAGACACAACCCCCTGCGCTGACCTTCGAGCGTGCGAACCTCTTTGCCCTATCGGGCAATGGTGCACTTCGACTGCAAGGGTTGTCCGTATCCGGATTGAAGGCGCCGGATTCGACTGGTAACAGCTTCATCACGACTTCCGCGCGAATCTCCAGCCGCAATCATATTGTCGAAATGCTGGACATGCGGTTCGAGGATTTTGCCGTGAACCGGAGTTTTTCCGTCCTCAAGGCAGACAAGGGAACTTTCTTCGACAGGATCAGCATCGCGAGTTCGAACTTTCGCAACGTATCCGGCGCGATCCTCAAGCTCGACGCGGAAACCGATAATTTCGGAATCTACAGCGCGGATGTTGTGGACATTTCGGACAGCGAGTTTGAACAGGTGACCGAACCTGTCGTGAGCGTCTACCGGGGCGGGACAGATGAGAGCACGTTCGGCCCGACCGTCCGCATTCGCACTTCCTCTTTCAAGGCGGTCGGGGCGGGTAAGGCTCCGATACTCCTATTGCACGGAGTTCAGAATCTTGAGCTGTCGGCAAACTCAACCGACTCCGCCCTCGGTGCAGAACTCGTCATCACCACGGGAACGCCTGTTCTCTCCGTCACCGACAACGTCGCCAATGGCATCCCGAACGGCGAATTCTTGCAAATCACTGACTTGAGGAAGGGCCAATGAAGCACGCCCTGCTCCCAATCGCCTGCTGCGGCATGCTCGGCCTCCTTGCGGCTTGCAGCACGGGCCCGGCGGCCGTTACTCCGACCGGCACTGCTGCACTGAGCGTCGATCAAGCAACCTTGTTTGAAGCGTCGACGGCGAAGATCCGAAGCGATATCGATGCGCGCATCGCCGATGGCGTGGATGTGCCGCTGCCGGCCGACGCGGGCGGAGGATACACGCATGAGCAACACAAGCAGAACGGCAAGACGATCTATGAAGCCGGCATGCTTTACAGCCTGACCGGTGATGCGCGGTACCGGGATTTTGCGGCGTCGATATTGTTGGATTATGCAGCGCTCTACCCGGATCTGGGACTGCATCCCAAGCAAAAAGAACAAACGCCTGGACGGCTGTTCTGGCAGAGCCTGAACGAATCCGTCTGGCTGGTCTATGCAATTCAGGGCTACGAAGCGATCAAACCCGACCTTGAACCAGGTGTGCAGGCGATCATCGAAGACAGTGTCTTCCGCCCAATGGCGGAATTCCTTTCAGAAGGGCAGCCTGAGACGTTCGACAAGATCCACAATCACGGAACTTGGGCGGTTGCTGCGGTCGGCATGACCGGATTTGTGCTCGATGAACCCGTATGGGTGGATCAAGCTCTCCTCGGGCTAGACCGATCAGGACATGCCGGATTTCTGCGCCAGCTTGACGAGCTGTTCTCGCCTGATGGCTACTACGCCGAAGGACCATATTACCAGCGTTTTGCGCTAATGCCGTTCGTGCTGTTTGCGCAGGCGGTCGAGAAAAACGATCCGGGCAGGAACATTTTCGACTATCGGGACGGAATACTACTCAAGGCAGTCTACACCACGATTCAGCAAAGCTATGCCGGGCGCTTTTTTCCGATCAACGACTCCATTCGGGAGAAAGGCCTCAATACGATTGAGCTGAAATATGCCGTAGCGATGGCCTATGAACTGACAGGCGATACGTCGCTGCTCGATGTCGTGGGCCTGCAGGACGGTGTGGTGCCTACGCCTGAAGGAAAAACGCTGGCCCGCGATCTCTCAGCGGGAATGGCGACGCCGTTCAAATTCAAATCCATCCTGCTTCGTGACGGACCGGCGGGAAGCCAGGGCGCGCTCGCCGTTCTGCGCTCCGGTGAGGCAAAGGACGCGGCAGCAGTGGTTTTCAAACCCACCTCACAGGGACTGGGTCATGGCCATTTCGACCGCCTCGGCTTTCTCTATTACGATGACGGGCACGAGATCGTAGCTGACTATGGTGCGGCCCGGTTCCTCAATGTCGAGCCCAAGTTTGGCGGCCATTACCTCCCCGAGAACGAGACATGGGCCAAGCAATCCATTGCCCACAACGTTTTGGTAGTTGACCAGAAAAGCCAGTTTGGAGGCGACTGGACTGTCGCACAGGAGTTTGCGCCCCGGCTGCTGGCATTTGATGCTGGTGATGAAATCCAGTTCACCGCCGCTGAACTCGACACGGCATATGAAGGGGTATCGCTCCAACGGCTGGTCGCGATGGTGCCTCGACCCGGCAGCGGTCATTATATCATCGATGTGATGCGGGCACGCAGCGACAATTCTCACCGCTATGATCTGCCGGTTCACTTCAAGGGGCAGTGTTCCCCGTCAGCGACTGTGAGACAGATCGGCGAAATTGCTTAAGGAGGATTTCTGGCTCATCGTAACTGATACGAGGAGTGAAGATGAGACAGAAATCCGGGCCGAAAGAGTCTTCGGCCGAGAAGCATGTGCAGGCAA
>JBGSOU010000306.1:0-4207 GCA_041739025.1 Hyphomonas sp. | reverse complement strand
CGGCGCCGATCAGCGCGGCGATCTGGTCGCCGGCACGGCTGGCAAGGTCGATCCAGCCAGCGCTGTTCCAGCTGCGCACGAGACCGGTTTGCCAGTCCTCCTGCGCTGCCCTCAGGCGGGTGCCTGCGGTCCGGGGCGGCGGCCCCAGCGAATGGCCGACGAGATAGGCGAGGCCCTCCGGAAGATCGAACAAGGCATGCTGCGCCGCCAGCGGATCGGCGCGGTCGCGGTCGATGGCTTCGGCGCGCGAGGCGGGAGGGCGGGTCATGTGGGTGATTGCCTCAGGACGGGAAGTGCGACAGTAGCCCTGATGGACTTTGCGGCAAGGGAGAGCAGCGTGTGGAAATTACAGGTCGCGGCTGCCGCAATGATCGTGCTGGCTGGCTGCAAGCCCTCGGGCGAGACGCCGCCGCCGGTTCCGGCGGTTCCGGAGGCAGCTGAGGTGACCGCCACACCCGTGAAACTGATGACCTGGGAGGATCTGACCAGCCGCCCGCCGCGCGAGGCCTCGACCCGGATCCGCTGGGGCGAGGGCGCGACGGATATCGCCGATCTCTGGCTGCCGGAGGGCGCTGGGCCGTTTCCGGTGGTCGTGCTGGTGCATGGCGGATGCTGGCAGAAGTCGATTGCCGACCTGACGCTCATGAACTGGATGGCGGACGGGCTGCGCAACAAGGGCTGGGCGGTGTGGAACATCGAGTACCGGTGTGTGGACGAGCCCGGCGGCGGCTATCCGGGCACGTTCCTGGACGTCGGCGCCGCGATCGACGCGCTGGGCCTGCACGCCGATCAATTCAGGCTGGATCTCTCCCGCGTGACGGGTCTCGGACATTCCGCCGGCGGACATCTCATCCTCTGGGCTGCCGCGCGCAGCCGCCTGCCGGATGACAGCCCCGTGCGGGTAACCGATCCACTGGCGTTCAGGGGCGTGGTTGTCTCAGGCGGTCTCGCGGATCTGGAAGCCTCGCGTCCGGTGACCGCGCCGGGCTGTCTCGATGCCATCCACGATACGCTGACCGGCCCGGCGACGGCTGAGCGGCCCGATCCGCTGGCTGATACGTCCCCGGCGCGGCTGTTCCCGATCGGTGTTCCCTTTGTCAGCGTCAACGGCGCGGACGACCGGATTGCGCCGCCGGTGCTGGGCGAGGGGCTCACCGTGCGGGCGCTGGCCAAGGGAGACCAGGCATCGTTGATCGTCGTGCCGGATACCGGACATGTGGAACTTGTGACGCCGGGTACGGAGGCTTTCGAGGCGCAGGCGCAAGCGCTCGCCGGCTTTGTTGGGGGGCGGCCGAATGAACAGGACTGAGCGGTTCAAGGTCCGCGACGCGCTGCTTGAAGACCTGGCCGGTCCGCGCGTGTTGATCATGGGCATCCTCAATGTGACCCCCGACAGCTTCTCGGACGGCGGAAAATTCGACCGTCTTGAGCCGGCCCTCAGGCATGCACGCGAGATGGCCAAATCCGGCGCCGACATTCTCGATATCGGCGGTGAGTCGACCCGGCCCGATGCCCTTGAGGTGGATGCGAACGAAGAATGGCAGCGCGTCGAAGGCGTCCTGGAAGTCCTCGGGCAGGAGGGACAGCGTCCGCTCTCGATCGACACCTACAAGGCGCAGGTTGCCCGCCGCGCGGCGGGTCTCGGCGCGGTCATCATCAACGATGTCTGGGGCCTGACCCGCGATCCCGACATGCCGCGCACCGTTGCAGAAACCGGTTCGCTGGCGGTTGCGACCTACAATCGCGGCGTCATCGATCCGGCCCTCGACCTGCGCGCCGACATGGCGGCCTTCGTGGCCGAGACGTTTGCCCGCGCGGACCAGCACGCCATCCCGCGCGAACACCTGATCTTCGATCCAGGCGTGGGCTTCGCGAAAACCTATGAGCAGAACCTGAAAGCACTCGCCAATCTCGACGTTCTGGTCGACACGGGCCGGCCTGTTCTCGTCGGCGTCTCGCGCAAGTCGTTCATTGGGCGGATGACGGGGCGGCCGGTGGAGGACCGGTTGTCGGGGACGCTGGCGGTGGGGTTGAAGGTGGTGCAGATGGGGGCGAAGGTGTTGCGCGTGCATGATGTTGCGCACCACCGGGACGCCGTGGACTTGTATTGCCAGATGACCAGCTACCGATGAGTGACCGCGTCTTCGTTTCGAACCTCTGCCTGCACGGCTTTCACGGCGTTCACAACGCCGAGAAGAATCTCGGGCAGAAATTCTTCCTCGACATGGATTGCGAACTGGCAGGGCCGGCGACCACGACGGACCTGATGCGCGATACGGTCGATTATGGCGCGCTGTGCGACCTGGCGGCGAAGCTGTCGGCGGAAACCGTGTTCAACCTGATCGAAACCTTTGCCGAACGCATCGCGCAGGCGGTGCTCGACACGCAGCCGCTGGTGCAGCGCGTGACGGTCACCGTGCGCAAGCCCTCGGCGCCGATCCGGCACTTCGTGGATCATGTCGGCGTGGCGATTACCCGGAGCCGGAATGACTGAAGCCTGCCTCGGTCTCGGCACCAATCTCGGCGACCGGGAGGCACAGCTCTGCAACGCCCTTGCGGCCCTCAACGCAACGCCCGGCATCCGGATCCTTGCGGTCTCGCGCGTATTCCGTACCGCGCCCTGGGGCGGCATTGCGCAACCGGATTTCCTCAACCTCTGTGTGCGGATCGAGACGCCGCTGGCTCCGCTGGACTTGCTCGCGGCCTGCAAGGCGGTCGAGCAACACGCCGGCCGGCAGGCGCGCGAGCGCTGGGGCCCGCGCGAGATGGATATCGACATCCTGCTGATGGACGGCGCCGAGATGACGACCCCGGAGCTGACCCTGCCGCATCCGCGCCTGACCGAACGCCGGTTCGTGCTGGAACCGCTGGTGGACATTGCTCCGGACTGGGTGCTGGGCGGGCAGACGATTTCGGCGCACGCGGACGCCTTGCGCAACACCGATCCGGTGCAAAAATGTGTTGCACAAGAGGTTGCGTTCGAAGGCCTTAAACAGGCGTTGGGCCCGTCCACAAATCGTCCATAAACTGTCTACAAACCGTCCGTAGACCCGTCCACAAACTGTTCATAAACCGAGTCTGACTTATGGACGGTTTTCACCGTTCAGGCGAGTCCGGATCAGAGCGCCTTGACGATGTCCTCGACCATTTTCTTGGCGTCGGCGAGCAGCATCATCGTGTTGTCATTGAAGAACAGCTCGTTCTCGATGCCGGCATAGCCGGAGCCCATCGAGCGCTTGATGAAGAGCACCGTGCGGGCGTTTTCAACGTCGAGGATGGGCATGCCGTAGATCGGCGAGGTCTTGTCGGTTTTGGCCGCCGGGTTGGTCACGTCATTGGCGCCGATGACGAAGGCGACATCTGACGAATTGAACTCGGAGTTGATGTCTTCGAGTTCGAATACTTCGTCGTAAGGCACCTGGGCCTCGGCGAGGAGAACGTTCATGTGGCCCGGCATCCGGCCCGCAACGGGGTGGATGGCGTACTTCACTTCGACGCCTTCGGCCTTCAGCTTCTCGGCCATTTCCTTCAGCGCGTGCTGGGCCTGGGCGACGGCCATGCCGTAGCCGGGGACGATGATGACCTTGGAGGCATTCTTCATGATGAAGGCTGCATCATCCGCCGAGCCGCGCTTGTACGGCCGGTCAACCTTGGCGCCGCCGGAGGCCGCCGCCGCATCCTCGCCGCCGAAGCCGCCGAGGATGACCGAGATGAAGCTGCGGTTCATGCCCTTGCACATGATGTAGGACAGGATCGCGCCGGACGAGCCGACCAGCGCGCCGGTGATCAGCAGCGCGAAGTTGCCGAGCGTGAAGCCGAGGGCGGCGGCCGCCCAGCCGGAATAGGAGTTCAGCATCGAGACGACGACCGGCATGTCCGCGCCGCCGATCGGGATGATCAGCGTGATGCCGAGGATCAACGCGAGGGCGGTGAGGCCCCAGAAGGCCCACTGCGCTTCGCCGCTGCTGAGGATGAGGAGCACGGTGAGGGCGATGATGCCGCCCGCGAGGGCGAGGTTCAGAAGGTGGCGGGCGGGCAGAAGGATCGGCGCGCCGCTCATGTTGCCGTTCAGTTTCGCAAACGCGATGATCGAGCCGGTGAAGGTCAGCGCGCCGATGGCGGAGCCGAGGCCGAGTTCGATCAGGGACGCGGCCTTGATGCCGGTGAGGCCCATGATGCCGAAACTGTCCGGCGCATAAAGCGCGGC
>JBGSOU010000283.1:0-9678 GCA_041739025.1 Hyphomonas sp. | reverse complement strand
GCCGCGGAGCTCCAGAAGGCCGGTCTCACCGCCCGGGTCGTTGGCGAGTACCGCGCAACCGGCAACACGCCAGCCGACCGCGCAGCGGCAGTCCGGCGAGCCGATGAAGTCCTGATCCGGCCAGCCGGCTAGCGCATCACGCCGCCGAGCGCTGCGATGTCGACCGGCTCGTGCTGGATGATCACCTTGGCGCCCAGACGGGTGGCGCGCTCTTCGAATGCAGCCATTGACGCGCGCGTTTCTTCTTCATTGAAGTTGAAGCGCGGCACGCGCGACAGCGTGCGGCTCTCGGCCCGGTGATAGAGATCACCCGTCAACAGGACTGGCCCGGTTTCCGGCAGCATCAGCTGCAGCGAGGTATGGCCAGGTGTGTGGCCGGGCGTCTCGAAGATCACGACCGATCCGTCACCGAACACGTCCTTTTCGCCGGTGAAGGCTTCGCGCTTCAGGTTCTTGAACGCATTGAACTGCGCGATCTGGTCGGCCGTGGTGTCGGGCACCGAACCGTCCGGCGGGATCATCGCGTCAAGTTCGGCCTGATGGACCAGCCAGGTTGCGCCCTGCACTTGGTCGATCTGTCCGATATGATCGAAATGGCTGTGCGAGATGGCGACATAGTCGATGTCGGCCGGCGTCAGGCCGTGATCTGCCAGCTGGTCGGTGATCGTCGCCTTGAGCGAGACCGTGAAGATCTCCTGCACGACGGGGCCGGCTTCCTTCAGGATGCCGGGCACGCCGAGATCCCAGAGCAGGATGCCCTTCGGGTGATGGACGACGTAGCATGTGTCGGTGAGTTCATCGGCCTGACCGGCATAGTCCCCGGTGGAGGAAAAGGCATCAAGGTTCGAGACCGCGATGGTGCCGCAATCGAACACGGCGACGTGCAGCGGCTTTTCCTCGACGATTTCAGCAACCCCTTCGGTGGCAGCGGGTTCGGCCGGGGCCGGTGTTTCTGGGGCGCAGGCGGCGAGCAGCAGAGCGCTTGTGGCAGCGGTGAGGAGGAGGGCGAGGCGCATGGCAATTTCCTTCCGGGTCGACTGTCGGACGTGTGATTGACCGGGACGCTAGACTGCTTCGGGTCCGCCCGCCAGCGCAAGGCTGGAGCCCTCGGCGATCCGGTAGAAGCAGCTGTCCCGGCCCGTATGGCAGGCACCGCCCGTCTGGCGCACCTTCAGCAGCACGGCGTCCTGGTCGCAGTCGACCCGCACCTCGACCACTTCCTGCGTGTGGCCGGACGTGTCGCCCTTCACCCAGATCTCGCCGCGCGAGCGCGACCAGTAGGTCGCCCGGCCGGTCGCCAGCGTGCGGGAAAGGGCCTCGGCATTCATCCAGGCGAGCATCAGCACTTCACCGGTTTCGGCGTCCTGCGCGATCGCGGCGATCAGGCCCGCCGCGTCGAATTTCGGACGAAGCGCAAGGGTTTCATCTTGCGCACTGCCAGAGAGGGGGGCGGGAAAGTCTGTCATCGCCTGCGAGGCCTAGGGCGCCGGGGGCGGTTTCGTCAAGCGCGGGGCGAGATCACGGCTGCCCATTCGCGAGAAAGGCGTTTAGACTGCGGGCAACGATAAACAGGGAGCAAACACATGGCGGCCTATCGCGAAATTCTGACCGGCCTGGACACGGGCGTGCTGACGATCACGCTGAACCGGCCGGAACGGCTGAACGCCTGGACCGGCCTGATGCAGACCGAGGTGGAGACCGCGATCCGCGCGGGCGGGGCGGATGACGCCGTGCGCTGTATCGTGATCACGGGCGCGGGGCGGGGCTTCTGCGCCGGCGCCGACATGAACGGGCTGCAATCGATCCAGGCGAGCGGCGGGGAGAATGACCAGGCGAGCCGTCCCGAGGTGGAGCGGCCCGCGCCCTCGCCGCTGGAACAGGTCTTTCCCGGCCGGTTCGGCCACATGTTTGCCTGCCCGAAGCCGATCATTGCCGCGATCAATGGTCCGTGTGCCGGCATCGGCCTGATCCTGACCTTGTTTGCAGACCTGCGCTATGCGGCGGCCGAGGCGAAATTCACCACCGCCTTCGCGCAGCGCGGCCTGATTGCCGAGCATGGCATCGCCTGGCAATTGCCGCGCCTGGTCGGAGAGGCGAATGCGCTGGATCTCCTGTTCACCGCTCGCAAGTTTGATGGCACCGAAGCCCAGCGGCTGGGTCTCGTCAACAAGGCGCTTCCCGGCGGCGAACTGATGGCACATGTCGGCGAGGTGGCGCAGCATCTGGCGACGCAGGTCTCGCCGCGCTCGGTGGCGATCATGAAGCGGCAGATCCGCGAGAGCTATTTCCAGTCCTATGCGCAGTCGCTTGCCATTGCGGACGCGGAGATGGAGGCGAGCTTTGCGACGCATGACTTCAAGGAAGGCGTCGCCAGCTTCGTCGAACGGCGCGCGCCGGCCTTCACGGGCAAATAATCATGGCCCGGAAGATCCATATCGTCGAAGTGGGCCCGCGCGACGGGTTGCAGAATGATCCTGCCAGCCTGACGGTCGAACAGAAGTTGGAGTTCATTTCGCGGCTCGAAGCGGCAGGCGTGACGCGCATGGAATCGGGCAGCTTTGTCTCCCCGAAAGCGGTGCCGAAAATGGCGGATTCGCCGGCGGTTTTTGCCGGGCTGAACCGCAGTGGCCGCGTCAAGCATATCGCGCTGGCCTTGAACGAGACCGGCGTGCGCCGAGCCATCGAGGCGCAGGCGGACGAGATCAACTTCGTGCTGGTCGCGGGCGAAGGATTTGGCCGCAGGAATCAGGGCATGAGCCCTCAGGAAAGCGCCGACATGCTGGCGAGATGTGCGCCCCTGGTCCACGAGGCGGGTATTCCGTTGTCGGCCACCATCTCGGTGGCGTTTGGTGATCCCTATGACGGAGATGTGGACATCGGTGTCGTGGGAAACCTCGCGGCTCAGGCGCAGCGCGCGGGAATCGCCGAACTGGCATTGGGCGACACGATCGGTGCCGCAACGCCCTGGGATGTCCGCAAGCGGATTGACCGGGTGCGGATGGAAGCGCCGGATGTGTCCTTGCGCCTTCATTTCCACGATACGCGGGGCGCAGGGCTCGCGAATGTCTTCGCGGCGGTGGAGGCGGGCGTCGATGTCATCGACGCGAGCTGCGGCGGCATAGGTGGCTGTCCGTTTGCGCCGGGCGCAACCGGAAATGTCGCCACCGAGGACGTCATCTGGATGCTTCACCGGGCGGGCCATGACACGGGCATTGATCTTGCGCGGATGATCGAGACGGCGCGCTGGCTCGAGACGGCGCTGGGCCACGGTGTGTCATCGGCGCTCAGCCGGGCTGGAGCGTTTCCGCCGGTTAGGTAGAATCCGCAATACCGCAAAGGTCGCGCATGGCCCAGATGGAGGGGAGAAACCCCTTTTCTGGAAGGCTGAAACCGATGTCCCATACGCCGCATGAACTCGCCGAGGAATTTCCCGACGCGGTCGAGAGGATCCATGCCCTCAAGGTGTCCGATGCCCATTTCGCGCGTCTGGCGGACGCGTATCACGAGATCAACCGTCAGGTTCACCGCGTAGAGACGAACCTGGAGCCCGCCAGCGACGCCGTGCATGGCGAGCTGCGCCTCAAGCGTTTGCAGCTCAAGGACGAGATCTATGCCCGGCTCAAAGCTGCCGGATAGAATGGGAGAGAGTGTGATGACGCATCAGTTGACGGTAGACCCGCTCGCAATTGCCGGGGCGGTCGGATTTGGAACCCTGATCCTGGTCATGGCCGGGATCACCATCTGGGTGCTCCGGCAGTCGGGCAAGTCGTCCGGCGAGAAATAGGCCGCAGACCGGGCGGGGGGGGCACCCCGCCCGTTGCTTCATGCTTTCTGCGTTTCGATGGCGCCGTGGCAATGCTTGTACTTTTTGCCCGACCCGCAAGGGCAGGCGGAATTGCGCGGCGTGTTCGACCAGTCATCCTCGGCCTGAGGCAAATCAACCGGCGTTTCGTCCAGGTTCATCTCGTTGACGCCGGTATCGGGATCGAGCTTGGTTTCACGCGCTGCGGCCGGCGGCTGCGGCGCTGGCATCTGCACCGGCGGGGCAGGCCGGCGAACCGCTTCCGGCGCCGGAGCCGCCTGGACACGGATGTGCATCAGCGAGCGTGTCACGGTGGCGCGCAGTTCACCGAGCAGCGTGTCGAACAGGTTGAAGGCTTCGCTCTTGAACTCGTTCAGCGGGTCGCGCTGGCCGTAGGACCGCAGGTGGATGACGGATCGCAGCTGGTCGATATGCTGCAGGTGTTCGCGCCAGCGAAGGTCCAGAACCTGCAGCAGGAGCTGTTTCTCGATGCGGCGCATCTGCTGCTCGCCGACCTGGCTCGTCAGCGCGGCGTACTGATCCGTCACGGCCTTCAGGATCCGTGCGGCGATTTCTTCGTTGGCGACGCCTTCCTCGGCGGCCCATTCCTTGACCGGCAGATCGATGGCGAGGTCGGTGCGCAGCCCCTCGGCAAGGCCTTCAATATTCCATTGCTCCGCATACGCCTTTTCCGGCATCGTCCGGGTGACGAGTGCGTCAATCACCGTCTCGCGCATTTCGGTGATGGTGGTCGACACGTCATCGGCGCGCAGGAACTCTAGGCGCTGCTCGAAGATCGCCTTGCGCTGGTCGTTGATGACGTCGTCATACTTGAGGACGTTCTTGCGGATCTCGAAGTTACGTTCCTCGATCTTGCGCTGCGATGTTTCCATCGCCTTGTTCATCCAGGGATGCGTGATGCCCTCGTCTTCCTTGATGCCGAGGCGGCGCATGACGGCGTCCATCCGGTCGGCCGCAAAAATGCGCATCAGGTCGTCTTCGATCGAGATGTAGAATTTCGATTTTCCCGGGTCGCCCTGGCGTCCAGTACGGCCGCGCAGCTGGTTGTCGATGCGGCGGCTTTCGTGCCGCTCCGTCCCCAGAACATACAGGCCGCCGGCGTCCAGCGCCTGCTTCTTCTTGACCTCGATATCGGCTCTGATCTGGGCGGCCAGCAACGATACTTCGCCGTCCGAGAGGACGCGTCCGAGCGCGGCTTCCTTTTCCGCGCGTTCCTGCGCGAGCCGCATGTCGGCGTTGCCGCCAAGCTGGATGTCGGTGCCGCGACCGGCCATGTTGGTCGCCACGGTGACGGCGCCCGGCACGCCGGCATTGGCGACGATGAAGGCTTCCTGCTCGTGATAGCGCGCGTTCAGCACCTTGTGCGGAATGCGCTGCGCGGTCAGCAGGTTCGACAGCAGTTCGGACTTCTCGATCGAGGCCGTACCGAGCAGGATCGGTTGGCCCTTGGCGTTGGCTTCGCGCACTTCCTTGACGATCTCGGCATATTTCGCCTTGGCCGTGCGATAGACGACATCATCGTCATCCTGGCGAAGCACAGGTTTGTTCGTGGGCAGATCAACGACCGAAAGCTTGTAGATGTCGGCAAATTCGTCGGCCTCGGTCAGCGCCGTTCCGGTCATGCCGGCCAGCTTCTTGTAGAGGCGGAAATAGTTCTGGAACGTGATCGAGGCGAGGGTGACGTTCTCGGGCTTGATGTCGACGCGTTCTTTCGCCTCGATGGCCTGGTGCAGGCCTTCCGAAAGGCGGCGGCCTTCCATCATCCGGCCATTGAACTCGTCGATGAGCATGACCTGGCCGTCTTTGACGATATAGTCCTTGTCGCGGCTGTACAGCTTGTGGGCGCGCAAGGCCTGGTTCGAGTGGTGGACCAGCGAGATGTTGCCCGGCTCCCAGAGCGAGCCCTCGAGGAGGCCCAGCTCGGCCAACCAGCCTTCGATCTTCTCGACGCCCGGCTCGGAGAACACGACCGAGCGCTGCTTTTCGTCGAGGTCGAAGTCGCCCGGTTCAAGGCGCGGAATCAGGCTGTCGATCTTGATGTAGAGGTCCGAGCGGTCATCGGTCGGACCGGAAATGATCAGCGGCGTGCGGGCTTCGTCGATCAAAATCGAGTCGACCTCATCAACGATCGCGAAATGGTGGCCGCGCTGCGCCATCTGGTCGAGCGCGTATTTCATGTTGTCGCGCAGGTAGTCGAAGCCGAACTCGTTGTTGGTGCCGTAGGTGATGTCGGCGGCATAGGCGGCCTTGCGCTCTTCGTCCGTGACGCCGTGGACGATCGTGCCGGTGGTCATGCCGAGGGCGCCGTAGATCCGGCCCATCCATTCGGCGTCGCGCCGGGCGAGATAGTCGTTCACCGTGATGACGTGCACGCCCTTGCCCTCAAGGGCGTTGAGATAGGCGGCCAGTGTGGCGACGAGGGTCTTGCCCTCGCCGGTGCGCATTTCGGCGATGGCGCCGGAATGCAGCACCATGCCGCCCATCAGCTGGACGTCGAAATGGCGCATGTTGTTGGCGCGCTTGGCCGCCTCGCGCACGACGGCGAAGGCTTCTTCAAGCAGGCTGTCGAGAGTGGCGCCATCGGCGAGCCGTTTGCGGAATTCCTGGGTCTTGCCCTTCAGCGACTGGTCGGACAGCGCTTCCATGATCGGCTCGAGCGCGTTGATCCGGTTCACCCGGGCGACCAGCGGCTTCAGTCTACGTTCGTTCGCAGTTCCGAACATCTTGCGGGCAAGAGAGAGCATGTGAGGCAGCACCAACCAGTTTTTTGGGGACAGAAAGTCCAAAATCCCGAAGCGCAGCTTACAAGATTAAGGGACCCACTCCCACCGCGCTTTCCCTGGCTGAAACTACTCGACCAGCACGCGGGGCAGACTTAAGAACGCCGCCAAAGGGTGTCAATGCGGCGCCCTCAGTCAATGAGGGTGCCTGTCATGCGGACCAGACCTTTGATTTTTACCGATCCTTTGGCTGCACTGGCTGTGCTGGCGCTGCTTGCGGGCACCGCCGCTTGCGAGAAAACCCAGACCCAGGAGACTGCAATTGCCGCGCCTGACGAGACGGTCGCAGCCTATGTCAACGGCGAACCGGTCTTTACAGGTGACGTGGAACTGGAGGCCGTGGCGCGCGGCCTAATCAATGCCGGGCAGGTCTTCGGCCCGGCCGATGACGAGTTCCGCCTCGTGCTCGACCAGCTCGTCGACCAGAAGCTGATGGCCCAGGAGGCCCGGCGGCGAGCGCTGGATCGCGACCCGGCCGGCCAGCGCCGGCTCGAGATGGCGCAAGAGCGCATCCTCGGCAACCTGCTGGTCGAAAGCCTGGTGTCCGAACAGGTGACCGAACAGGCGATCGACCGGATGTATGCCGAGCAGGTCCGCTTGCAGCAGGCCAATGACCAGGTCTCGGTCGCCCATATCCTCGTCGACACGCGCGAGGAGGCTGACGATCTGTACAAGCGGATCGAACAGGGAGAGACGTTCGAAAGCCTGGTATTCAACCATTCGAAAGATACGCGCACCCGGATGGAGAACGGAGACCTCGGCTATGTCGCGCCCAATGATCTGGCGGAGCCGTTTCCGGTTGTGGTCGCCAATACGCCGGTGGGGGAAGTCTCCCCGCCTTTCCAGACCTCGCAGGGCTGGCACCTGCTTAAAGTGAAGGACCGGCGCACCGAGCCGCCAAAGACCCGCGAGGAGATGCGGCCCGAGATCGCCACCTTCCTGACGCTCAACGAGGTAAGCCGCATCCTGCGCCGCCTTCGGACCGAAGCCACGATCGAACAAGGCTCAGGCCAGAAATATGTACCGACCACCGAGCCGGGTGTTCCCGCGCCGGTCACCCCGCCGCCTGGAGACGACCTTTGAAACTCACACCTTCCCCTTTTGCGCCCCCATCCTTCCCGTCGCTGCCGGAGGTGAAGGGACTGCGCGCTACGGCCGGCTCGCGCGGCTTCTATGCCCGGCGCGGCATCGTGCGGGATGATGTGTTCCTGTTCGCCTTTCCGGACGCGGCGACCTGCGCCGGCGTCTATACCGTGTCCAACACCGCGTCCGCCGACGTGCGCTGGTGCCGGCAGGCCCTGAAGACCGGCGGCGGCAAGGCCCGCGCCCTGGTCGCCCATTCCGGAAACTCAAATGCCTTCACCGGCCCCAAAGGGGTCGAGAAGAACGAGGCGACGCTGAAGGCGATGACCACCGTGCTGGGCGTGGCCAAGGAGGCCTGTTTCCTTGCGGCGACGGGTGTCATTGGCGAGCCGTTGCAGGACCCGAACTTTGTCGGCGCCTTCGTGCCCGAGCTGGCCGCCCGCCTCGGGCCGCCTGACTGGGAGGCCTGCGCCCGCGCATTCATGACCACCGACACATTCCCCAAGGGTTCCGGCCGCACGGTGGATCTCGGCGGGGTGTCCACTGCTTTCGCCGGCATCGCCAAGGGGTCGGGCATGATCATGCCGAACATGGCGACCATGCTCTCCTACGTGTTCACCGACGCCGCCATCGCGCCGGACCTGCTGCAGGGCCTTCTGGAACAGATCACCAACGAGACGTTCAATTCGATCACGGTAGACGGTGACACCTCGACCTCCGACACGCTGATGGTCTTTGCCACCGGCGGCGCAGGCGCGCCCCCGATCATGTCGCGGGAAGACGCGCGCTTCCCGGCTTTCGCTGCGGCGCTGCATGCCACCTGCCTCGACCTCGCCCTTCAGGTCGTCAAGGACGGGGAAGGCGCCAGCAAGTTTGTGACAGTGCGGGTTGAAGGCGCCGCCTCGCAACACTCTGCCAAGGTTGTGGCGTGCCACATCGCCAACTCGCCACTGATCAAGACCGCGATGGCCGCCGGGGATGCCAACTGGGGCCGCGTCGTGATGGCGGTCGGCAAGTCGCTCGAGCCCATCGTCATGGACGACCTCGCCATCTGGTTTGACGATGTCCAGGTTGCCAAAGGCGGCGCGCGCGCACCGGACTATGACGAAGCCGCGGCGAGCGCGGTGTTTGCAAAGCCCGAGTTCACGATCCGCGTGCATCTCGGCGTGGATGCCGGTGCGGCCACAGTCTGGACCTGCGATCTGACCCACGGCTATGTCGACATCAACGGCGCCTACCGCACATGACGCAGCCGGTGCTGCTGGTCGTGGCGGCGGCCCTGTTCGACGCGGAGGGCCGCATCCTTCTGGCGCAGCGTCCGGAAGGCAAATCCCTTGCCGGGCTATGGGAGTTTCCGGGCGGCAAACTCGAGCCCGGTGAAACCCCGGAAGCGGCGTTGGTGCGCGAACTGCACGAAGAGCTGTCGCTGACGGTTAACGAAACCTCACTGGAGCCGCTGACATTCGCAAGCTTCACCTATCCGCGCTTTCATCTTTTGATGCCATTGTACGGATGCAAAAACTGGTCTGGACCGGTCCACCCGCGCGAAGGCCAGGCCATCGCGTGGGTCGAAAAGTCCAGGCTTCGAGACTATCCCGCGCCACCGGCAGACTTGCCCCTGTTCGACTGGCTGACTTCCTGGACCTGACCTTTCGAGACCCGACATGACCGCATTCCGCCGCATATTCAGTGACCTGCTCACCGATGAGCAGGGCGGATCCGCTGTTGAGTACGGCATGATCGCGGGGCTGATCGTGATCGGCCTGTTGGTCAGCATCACCGGGTTTGCTGACGCGAACGACCAGAAATACAAGCTTCTCGAAGACGAACTCGCCGTCTGATCAGTCACCGTCCTTGCGCGCCGCGCGGACGGCGTCGGCGAGACTGACCCGGGCGCTTCCGGGCTTCAACGCCTGCGGCTGGCCGGGGGCCGGCGCCCAGCCCAGCACATGCATGATTTCGAAGGTTGCCGGCACCCGGCCATCCTCTGCG
>JBGSOU010000268.1:0-1723 GCA_041739025.1 Hyphomonas sp. | reverse complement strand
CGGGCGAGGTCGCCGCCAGCGCATGGCTGCCGACCACCACGAACCGCCCGGCGTTGACCGGCGGCAGGCCTTCCAGCGACAGGATGACCCAGTCGCGCTCGACGATCTCCTCGATGCGCGGGTTCAGGTCCGGCGCGGCCTCGACAATGACGGCGACGCACGCCTCCGCCTCGTCCAGCGTTTCGCAGAACGCATCAAGGCGCCAGGCGCCGCGCGCGTCTTCCTTGCAGTCGACAGCGTCCGCCGGTGACGGGTCCGCCCAGGCCAGAGCCTCCCAGGCAAGTTCAACGGGCCCGCGCGGGCCTCTGGCAGTGATCTGATACATGGGGCGTGGCGTTAGCAGGCTGCCGGAAGCTTGGAAAGCCTCGCCGGTGAAAGCCGGATTGCGGCGAGCATCGCCGGATCCAGCGTCAGGGCGGCGTACCGGGACGCTTTTTTGCGGCCTGCCCCTTTTATCCGGCTCGCAAAGAGATTATCTGTTTATCGATAAAAACGAGGAGCCCCACCGGGACCGCCATGTACACGACCGAAGACCAGATCCTGATCGAAACCCGCGTTGCCAACGAGAAGAAAAGCGCCGGCGCCGCGTATTTCCTGTGGTTCTTCCTCGGCTTCATCTCGGCGCACCGGTTCTATCTGGGCAAGCCGGTTACCGCGATCCTGCAGATCCTCAGCTATTTCATCCTGGTCGGTTTCGTCTGGTGGGTTCTGGACATCTTCCTCATTCCCTCGATCATCAACGACAAGATGGACGAAACCCGCGGCCGCTTTACCCGCCAGATGCGCCGCTACGCCTACTGATCCGCAGAACCGTTGGTGGGGCAGGACGACTTTCGCGCCTTCCAACCTGCGTCACCCTCGACCGGCGCAGCCGGTCTGAGGGTCCATCTCCTGACCCCAGCTGATCCACCCCAGGCGTTTGTCGTCATCCCGGGATTTGCGAGAGCCAATGCCCGGGACCCAGACTTTTCCTTTGCGCTGGGTAACGGTCTTCGCAGCCACCCGCGAAACCGGGATGACGACAACACGCGTTGAAAGTTGGGCGTGCGCAGAAGATGGCCCTCAGATGGCCTTCGGCCATCGAGGGTGACGCCGTCGTACAAAACCCCCGTGTGGCCGCTTGACGAATTATTTCTACAATAATAGAAATATTCTCGATACAAAGAAGGATGATCCGGTGTCAGAGTTCGACCGCCCCAAAGGCCTCGCCAGCGCCCTTTGCTATGCTGATCCCAATGCCGCATTCTTGTGGCTGGAGGAGGCTTTCGGCTTTGAACCCTTCATGGTGCTGCTCGACGAGAATGACAAAATTGCCCATTCTGAGATGTCGTTCGGCACCGGCTTCATCATGGTCGGCAGCGAATGGTCGGAAAACCACAAGAGCCCGAAAAACCTGGGGCTCAAGAACACCCAGTCCGTCCACGTTCAGCTGGGCAAAGGTGAGGACATCGACGCGCACTGCGCCCGCGCCCGCAAGGCCGGCGCCGAGATCCTGCAGGAGCCGGACACCCAGTTCTACGGCGATCGCACCTACCGCGCCCGCGACCCGGAAGGCCATGTCTGGACCTTCGGCGTCACCGTGATGGAGATGTCCTCCGCGGACTGGGACAAGGCCTCCGGCGGCGCTCTCCGGACACAAACACGCTTGTGACGGCCCGCCCGAGCCTTGATGCCGCGCTGACCGCCCTCGCCGACCCCGACCGGCGGCGCGCCATCGAACTCC
>JBGSOU010000243.1:0-6518 GCA_041739025.1 Hyphomonas sp. | reverse complement strand
TTCGAAATTGATGTGGCGGACATCTGGGCTAACCCGACAAAAAGGGGGGCCCCCTGTACTAACGCCCAAAGCTGGTTTGAAGCCCTTTGGAGGTTAGGTGTCATGCACACTTACGCTACCCCGTATAATATTGTGCGCAATCTGCAGCCGGAGCTGCCGGTTTACTGCTTCCGTCCGGAACGCGTGACGGCCGCTGCGCGCTGGTTCGTGGAAAAATTCCCGGCACAGGCCTTCTATGCCGTTAAGGCAAACCCGGCCCCCCACGTGCTCGACGCACTCTGGGAAGGCGGCGTGCGCAGCTTCGATGCGGCCTCGGAAAAAGAAATCCAGCTGATTCGCGGCCGGTTCCCCGATGCGCGGATTGCTTTCCTGCACCCGGTGAAGCCGCGCCACGCAATCACGCGCGCCTACGAAAACCATGGTGTGCGCATCTTCGTGACCGACACGGTGGCGGAGCTGCACAAGATCCTCGAGGCCACGGGCTACGCGAAGGACCTGACGATCCTGGTCCGCATTGCCGTTTCCTGCGAAGGTTCGGCCCTGCCGCTGGCGAACAAGTTCGGTGCCGGCCCGGAAGAAGCGGCGGAAATCCTCCGTCTTGCCCGCCGGCACGCGGACGAAGTCGGCGTTTCCTTCCACGTGGGCAGCCAGGCGATGAAGCCTTCGGCCTGGGCACAGGCGATGGCGGATGCGAGCCGCATCATCATTGATGCCGGCGTGACCGTGGACATCGTCGATGTCGGCGGCGGCTTCCCGGCGATCTATGCCGACAACGCCCCGCCCGAGATGCAGGACTATGTCGCGATGGTGATGCGTTCGTTCGAGAACATGTTTGTTCTGGAAAACGCCGAGCTGTGGTGCGAGCCGGGCCGCGCGCTGGTTGCCGAAGCCGAGAGCCTTCTCGTGCGCGTCGATCTTGCAAAGGGCAACACGCTCTACATCAATGACGGCTCGTATGGCTCGCTGTATGACGCGGTGCATGAGCGCTGGGAGTTCCCGATGCGCGCCATCCCGGGCGATGCCCGCAAGATGGGACGCATGGTGGAGTACACCGTGTACGGACCGACCTGCGATTCGACCGACAAGCTGGCCGAAAAAGTCTGGCTGCCGGCCGGAATGGCGGAAGGCGACTATATCGAGTTCGGCAACATCGGCGCCTATGGCCGCGCGATGGCGACCCGCTTCAACGGCTTCGGCGAAGCCGAAACGCTGGTTGTGCAGGATGCGCCCTGGCCGAGCCTCTACGGCGCAGCATCGGCCGAGGTCGTTGCGTTCGGATCGCACGCCACGAACTGAATATCCGGAAACCCGTAGCGTCTGAGGACGCGTGATATGCCATCCGTCTCATCCGGCGGGCTGGTGAGGCTGGCTGTGCCTCCCTGCCCGCCGGCCTGAGTATTCCCCGGCAGCATCCGGATGGTCTGGCGGGCAATCGCAGCGCCGGAATCGATATACGAAACAGGACGCGGCGCAGTGGCGATCAGCTGGCCGCGCACCAGCGGGAAGTGCGTGCAGGCGAGCACGATCGTATCGATGGCGGCGCCCCCTTCAGCTTCGAACAATGGGGCCTGCGCCGCGGCGAACGCGTCCGGCGGGATGTCTTCGCCGCGTGCATGCGCTTCGGCGAGTTTGACGAGCTCCAGACTACCGTGGAGGATGACCCGTTTGCCGGCCGCAAATTCTTCGATCAGGCGCGCGGTATAAGCGCGCCGGATGGTGCCGGGCGTGGCGAGCAGGCCGATCGTGCCGGTTTCGGTCAGTTGCGCCGCGGGTTTGATGGCCGGCACCGTGCCCACCACGGGAATGGACAGCGCCGCGCGCACTTCGGCGAGCGCGAGCGTGCTGGCGGTGTTGCAGGCTATGACGAATACGTCTGGCTGCACCGCCTCGACCAGCGCCTTGGCGACCTTCGGAAGGCGCTCCCGCAAGGCCTCGTCCGACTTGTCCCCATATGGGAAAAAGCCTGTATCGGCGGCGTAGTGAACCGAAAGCCGGGGCCCCAGCGCACGGAGTTCGCCCGCGACGGTGAGCCCGCCGACGCCCGAGTCAAAGACAAGGACGCGCCCCCGGGCCGGCGAAGGTTCGAAGCTGAAGGACATGGTCTCGCTCATCTGCTGGCGAATCTAAGCGCATTCGAAGGCGGCGCAAACCGGGCAAGGCGGCGGCGGGCGGGCGGCAGATGGCATGAAACTTGTTGTGCACCGCACAATCGCAGACTAGCTTGAGGCCAGCACAGATGGGAAAACTGGACATGATGGACTTCTGGATGAACTCCTGGCGGACCTATTCAACGATGACGGCCGCCTCGCTGGAGGCCCTGCTGACGATGCAGAAGGGCATGATCAGCCTGTCCCAGATCACCCTGTCGGACGGATTCGACGGCACCGACGAGAATTTCATGCGCGAGGCATTCCAGCGCGCGGCGGACGCCAATGTGCGCCGCTGGTCGAACACGGCGGACATGCTTCAAGGCCTGCCCAGCTGGGTGCAGACAATGCACACCATGCCGAGCACGGCGCTGACCGACCTGTTCGACAAGGCCCAGCGTTTCCGGGGCTGATGCCCCCGCAGCATTGCGGATCGCCGCCCCATGGACTTGGGGCGTAGCGTGTTTTACCCCGGGGCATGGCTCTCCCCATCGAACATCTGAAAACCCTCGAGCAACGCCTGCTCTGGCTTGCCTCCTGGACCGTGCACAATGCCAACCACCTGCGCGAGAAGCGCGACGATGACGTGAAGGTCGGCGGCCACCAGGCGAGTTGCGCCTCGATGGTCTCGATCCTCACGGCGCTGTACTTTCACGTATTGCGGCCGGAAGACCGGGTGGCGGTGAAGCCGCATGCGGCGCCTGTCTTTCACGCGATGCATTACCTGATGGGCAACCAGACGCGCGAGAAGCTGGAAAACTTCCGCGGGTATGGTGGCGCGCAATCTTATCCGTCCCGGACCAAGGATATCGACGATGTGGATTTTTCCACGGGCTCCGTCGGGCTTGGCGTGGCGGAGACGGCGTTTGCGTCGATCATCCAGGACTATCTGATCGCCCGTCCGTGGACGGAGCTTGGCAGCGGCGCGCGGAAAGCCGGACGCATGGTGGCGCTGGTGGGCGATGCCGAGCTTGACGAAGGCAATGTGTATGAATGCCTGCAGGAGGGCTGGAAGCACGGCCTGCGCAATACATGGTGGGTGATCGACTATAACCGCCAGAGCCTGGACGGCGTCGTGCATGAGGGGCTTTGGGCCCGGGTTGAGGCGATCTTCAAGGCCTTCGGCTGGCGCGTGGAAGTCTTGCGCTTCGGCGCGCTGCAACGCGCGGCGTTTCAAGAGCCCGGCGGCGCGGCACTGAAAGACTGGATCGAGGCCTGTCCAAACGCGCTGTACGCGGCGTTGACCTATCAGGGCGGCGCGGCGTGGCGAAAACGCATTCTCGACGATATCGGCGACCAAGGACCGCTCACGACGTTGATCGAGATGCGATCGGACGACGAACTCAGCGCGCTGATGAACAATCTTGGTGGCCAATGCCTCGAGACACTGTGCGACGCATTCGACCGGGCGCAAGATGACACGCCAACCGTGTTTCTCGCCTATACGATCAAGGGCTGGGGCACGCCGCTGGCCGGGCACAAGGACAACCATTCCGGCCTGATGACCAAAACGCAGATGGCCGAATTCCAGAAAGCGATGGGCATCGCCGAAGGCGAGGAATGGGAGCCGCTGGCGGGAATCGAGGATCCGGAGCCGCTGCGCCGCTTCCTGAAGGAGGCGGCCTTCTTCGCGGCGGGCCCCCGGCGGCATCATGCGCCGGCCGTGCCCTCCTCCGGTCCGGTCTTCCTCGACGACGAAATGCTGTCGACGCAGGCGGGCTTCGGCAAGATCCTCGATGCCCATGCCAAGGCGGACACCGAGCTGTCGCGCCGGATCCTGACGACCTCGCCAGACGTGACCGTTTCCACCAATCTGGGCCCCTGGGTGAACCGGCGGGGCCTGTTTGCCCGCGAGGCCGTGGCGGATACGTTCCGTGATCAGAAGATACCATCCGCCCAGAAATGGTCCTTCTCGCCGGAAGGCCAGCATATCGAGCTCGGGATTGCCGAGATGAACCTGTTCCTGCTGCTGGGTGCGGCGGGTCTTTCGCATTCCCTGTTTGGCGAACGGTTGATCCCGATCGGCACGGTGTATGACCCGTTCATCGCGCGCGGTCTCGATGCGCTGAACTATGCCTGCTACCAGGATGCGCGGTTCATCATCGCCGGCACACCGAGCGGCGTGACGCTGGCGCCGGAAGGCGGGGCGCATCAGTCTATCGGCGCGCAGCTGATCGGCATGAGCCAGGACGGGCTGGTCTCGTTCGAACCGGCCTTCCTCGACGAATTGTCCATCATCATGGACTGGTCCCTCGACTACCTGCAACGCGACGGCGAGGGCGATCCGGACGAGCGTACCTGGCTGCGCGACGAGACGGGCGGCTCGGTTTACCTGCGCCTCTCGACACGACCACTGGAACAGGTGCGCGTTTGGAAGCGCGAGGACGCCGCGTTTCGCCAGGGCGTGATCGATGGCGGCTACTGGCTGCGCCCGCCCGGGCCGAACTGCGAAGTGGTGATCGCCTATCAGGGCGTGATTGCGCCGGAAGCGATCAAGGCGGCTGCGCGGATTGGCGAAGGCCGGCGCGATATCGGCGTGCTGGCGGTCACCTCCGCAGACCGGCTGAATTCCGGATGGACCGCCGCCCGCCGGGCCCGGGCACGCGGGCAGTCGACCGCGAAAAGCCAGATCGAGCGGCTGATGGAAGGCGTGCCCCCGCACAGCCAGCTGATCACGGTCACCGACGGCCACCCGGCGACGCTCGCCTGGATCGGCGGCGTGAAGGGTCATGCCGTAACGCCGCTGGGCGTGGAACATTTTGGCCAGACCGGCACGATCCGCGACCTCTATCGCCACTTCCAGATAGACGCCGATGCGATCGTCTCCGCGGCCAGCCACCTTTCTCCCGGGCGCGTGCTTTAGACCCACTGGCGCGGGACGGCGCATGGGGCTAGCCTCGCATCCGAAGTCGGCGCCAGACCGGCCGAGGGAGGACATCATGCTGAGACACCGGCTGTGGCTCGTGGCCGCGTTTTCATGGGTTGCGGCCTGCGCGGCGCCGCCTGCGCCCCTGCCCCAATCCAATGTGACGATCTATGTCGCCGACAAGGTCATTCCGATGACCGGCGAAGGCGTGACCGCAGAGGCAGTCGCGGTGGAAGGCGGCCGTGTCAGGGCGGTGGGCAGTCTCGGCGCCTTGCAGGCCGGACATCCGGGGGCACTTATCGACGAGACCTTCCGTGACAAGACGATCGTGCCCGGCCTGATCGATCCACACATGCATGTGCTGCTGGGCGGGATGCTCTATGCGCACCCGTTTGCACCGCCCTGGCCGATGGCTACGCCGGAGGGCATGACGGCGGGATACCCCTCCCCAGACGCGTTTCGGGCACGACTTGCCGAAATCGCCGCCGAATCGCCGCAGGATGGATCGCCTTTGGTTGTGTACGGATTTCATAACCTGGTACAGGGCGATCTTGACCGGCATATCCTGGATGCAGTGGCTCCGGACCGGCCGATGATCGTGTGGCACTATTCCGGGCACGACTTCTACCTCAACTCCGCCGCCCTCGACATGATCGGCGCGACGCCCGCGCTGGCGCAGACCTTCCACGGTGTGGACCTTGATGCGGAGGGTGCACTGACCGGGCGCATCTATGAAGACGCGGCGATGGTGGTCTTCGCCCGGGCCAAGGACGTGCTGTTCGATCCCGTCAGTTTCGGCGCGGGGATCGAGCGGTACTTCGACATCGTACGCAATGCGGGCGTGACCACGACGGCGGACCTTGGCTATGGCGTGTTCGGGCTGGCGCTGGAAGACCAGACAATCACCGCGAGCTGGTCGATGGCGGATGACGGCTTCCGGCTGTACCTGATCCCCGAGTTTCGCTCGATGCAGCGGGAGTTCGGCGACGGCGCGCCACAGGCGGTGCTGGACATGGCTAGCGGGGCGCGCGCGGCGGCAGCGCCGGTCTTGCCGCGCGTGAAGTTCTTCGCAGACGCCGCTTATTATTCGCAGACGATGCGTCTGTCGCCGCCGGGATACCTCGCCGGGCAGTCGAAGGGGTCGATGGGACTTTGGGTGATCCCGGACGGCGAGATTGCCAATACGATGCGGCCCTATACCGATGCCGGACTGTCCGTTCACATACATTCCAACGGAGACGCGGCTCAGACCGCGACGCTGGAAGGGCTGGCGACGTTGCGCGGCGAAGGGTTTGACGGGGACTTCGTGATCGAACATGGCGGGCTGTTCTCGCCCGAGCAGGTGGCACGGGCGGGCGAACTGTCGGCAATGGTATCGGCGGCCAGCCATTACGTGTTCTACATGGCCGAGACCTATGCCTCGCCGCTGGGTCCGGCGCGGGCAAGCTGGATCACGCCGCTGGGCAGCCTGTCGGCGGCCGGCGCCGGGGTGGCGCTGCACTCCG
>JBGSOU010000200.1:0-10582 GCA_041739025.1 Hyphomonas sp. | reverse complement strand
CCGAACCGGGGGCAACGCGCGCCCAGTCCGTGCTCAGCGGTCTCGCCGCCCTCAATCTCTCCGACGACAGCCTCGTGCTCATTCACGACGCCGCGCGCCCCGGCATCGACGCGGGCCTGATCTCTGCCCTGATCGAGGCATTGTCCACCGCCGACGCCGCCGCGCCCGCCCTGCCCGTTTCCGATGCGCTGAAAGCGCAGCGTGCAGGCACTCTCTCGACGGTTGACAGGGCCGGTCTGTACCGCGTTCAGACGCCCCAAGCCTTCCGGTTCGGCCAGATCCGGCGCGCACTGCTCTTCGCTGGCGCAGACCTTGTCGATGATCTGGCGGCCATCGAGGCCGGCGGCGCGCGCGTCGCCCTGATCCCCGGCTCGGCCCGGCTCACCAAGATCACCTATCCCGAGGATTTCGACATGCTCGCCCGCCTGCTTGCGCCTTCCGGCATGCCCCGTATCGGCAAGGGCTTTGACGTGCATGAATTCGAACCCGGCGACCACGTCACCCTCTGCGGCGTGCCGATCCCGCACAGCGCCAGGCTGAAAGGCCACTCTGACGCGGATGCCGGCTGGCATGCGCTGACAGATGCCATCCTCGGCGCCGTCGCGCTCGGCGATATCGGCGACCATTTCCCGCCGTCTGATCCGCAATGGAAGGGCGCCGACAGCGGAATCTTCCTGAAGCACGCGCAGACCCTGGCCGAGGCCAAGGGCTACCGGATCGACAGCTGTGACATCACGGTGATCTGCGAGGCGCCCAAGGTGAAACCCCACCGCGAGGCGATGCGGGCCCGCACGGCGGAACTGCTCGGCCTGCCGCTGGACGCAATCAGCGTGAAGGCGACCACCACCGAAGGGCTGGGCTTCACCGGCCGCCGCGAAGGCATCGCCGCCGAAGCCATTGCAGTGCTCGCGCCGCTGCGCTGACCCGGCGGCAGCGTTTTCACGGCGCACGCTTCGTGACACCTTCCGGCAAAACCGACCGGGAGGAATATCATGTCCGACATCCTGCTCACCGAGCATCGCGGTGACGTCACCCTTCTGACGTTGAACCGACCCGAGGCGATGAACTCGCTGGACTATGAACTTTACGACGCACTGGAAAATGCCGTGCGCACGTCCGTGGCGCGCGTGATCGTGATCACAGGTTCGGGCATGCGGGCATTCTGCTCCGGGGATGATGTGAAGAAGATCCTCTCGAAGGGCGCACCGGTCACACCGGAACGGGCGGTGAAGGCGAAAGATACCGGCGGGCTCACACCGGCGGCCGACGCCCTTCTGCATACGGACATTCCGGTGATTGCTGCCATCAACGGCTTTGCCCTCGGCTGGGGCGCTGAACTCGCCATCATGGCCGACATCCGCGTCATGGCGGATACCGCGAAGTGGGGCGAGATTTTCGTCAAGCGCGGGCTCTGTTGCGACGCGCCGGGGCTTGGCCGCCTCGCGCAGCTGGTCGGCCGCGAGAAAGCCAGCGAACTTCTCTTCACTGGCGACATCATCGACGCGGCCGAAGCGAAAGCCATCGGCCTGGTCAGCCGCGTGGTACCGCAAGCGGACCTGCTTCCCACCGCGCTCGCCCTCGCCGAGAAAATCGCCGCCAATCCGCCTCAGGCCGTGAAGGCGCTGAAATCCGGGCTTCGCCGCACGCTCGATCCCGACTGGCGCGACATCGGCAAGTGGGCAATCACCGAGATCCGCAAGCTGATGCAGACCGAGGACGCAAAGGAAAGCGCCGCCGCCTTCCTCGAGAAGCGCGATCCGGTCTTCACGGGCCGCTGATCGGCCTGTAAGCAAGCGCCATGTTTCCAGACCGCCTGCGCAATCTCGCCCTGCTGATCCTCGACGACGCCGAACAGGCGCGCCTGAAGATCGCGACTGCCGAAAGCTGCACCGGCGGCCTCGTCGCGGCGCTGTTCACCGACATCCCCGGTTCGTCCACCGTGTTCGAGCGCGGCTTCGTCACTTATTCCAACAGGGCGAAGGAAGAGATGCTCGGCGTGCCGGGCGACGTGCTGGCGGACTATGGCGCCGTGTCCGAGCCGGTCGCGCGCATGATGGCGGAAGGCGCATTGGCCAACAGCCGCGACAACATCGCGGTCGGCATTACCGGCGTCGCAGGCCCCGGCGGCGGTACCAGGATGAAGCCGGTCGGCCTCGTTCACATCGCTTGCGCGCGGGAGAACCGCGCCGTCGTCCACGAGATGCTGCAACTCGGCGACATCGGCCGCACCGCGATACGTATGGAAGCGGTAGAGACGGCTCTGAAGCTTATTCAGGTCCAGATACGCTAGGCGCGGAAAAGCGGTTGCGCGCTTCCATCAGGAACGCATTCAGGATCCGGTCCACTGTCAGATCGTGGTTTGCGGCGGCGAGGAAGCCGATGACCGGATTGCGGAATTCATAGTCGATTTCGAGCGAGATGTCCGACGCGCCAGCGACGCTCTCGAAAATCCGCCATTCGGCAAACAGCTTGCGGAACGGCCCGCGCACCAGCGAGGCGGTAACCCGCGCCGCGGGTTCGTCGGCGACGACCTGCGTCGTGAAGCGCTCGACAAAGCCCTTGAAGCCGACGACCGCTTCGCCCTGGCATTCGGTGACGCCCGGCTGCAGCTCCCGCTGGCCGGACACCCGCATCGCGGTGATCCAGCGGATGAAGTCCGGATACTTCGCAATGTCGGACACCAGCTGAAAGCACTCAGCTCGTCCGTACGGCACCCGGATCGATTTCGAGAAACGCGGCATGCCTCAGGCGCGCGCCGCGAGCAGCGCTTCGCGGGCGGCCCGCAGCTGGGCGAAGTCTTCGCCCGCATGGTGGCTGGACCGCGTCAGCGGGCTCGCCGAGACCATCAGGAAGCCCTTCGCGCGCGCGATCTCTTCATACGCCCTGAACTCGTCCGGCGTGACGAACCGGTCAATCGCGGCATGCTTGCGCGTCGGCTGCAGGTACTGGCCGATAGTGATGAAGTCGACACCCGCAGAGCGCATGTCGTCCATCACCTGCATCACTTCTTCCTTCGTCTCGCCGAGGCCGACCATCAGACCGGACTTCGTGAACTGCGACGGATCGCGGTCCTTCACTTTCTGCAGCAGGCGGAGGGAATGGAAATAGCGCGCGCCGGGGCGGATCGTCAGGTAGAGGCGCGGCACGGTTTCGAGGTTGTGGTTGAACACGTCGGGCCTCGCGTCGATGACGTGGTTCTCCCAGCCATCCTTGCGCAGGAAGTCCGGCGTCAGGATTTCAATCGTCGTACCCGGCGCCCGCTCGCGGATGGATGCGATTGTGTGCACGAAATGCATCGCGCCGCCGTCTTCGAGGTCGTCCCGGTCCACCGAGGTGATCACCACATGGCTGAGCCCCATCTCGGCCACCGCCTCGCCCACCCGGCGCGGCTCGTCGGCGTCAACGCCCGGTTTCGGCTTGCCCGTCGCCACGTTGCAGAAGGAACAGGCGCGGGTGCACACGTCGCCGAGAATCATCATCGTCGCGTGCTTCTTGTCCCAGCATTCGCCGATATTCGGGCAGCCGGCTTCCTCGCAAACGGTGACCAGCCCGTTGGCTTTGACCAGGGCGCGGGTGGCCGCATACCCCTCTGATGTCGGGGCTTTCACGCGAATCCAGTCCGGTTTTCGCATCAAGGGTGTGTCCGGCCGCCCCTGTTTCTCGGGGTGGCGGGGGCGGGGTGCATTGGATTTCAGGTCGATGAGATTTGCCATTGCCGCCAAAATGGCGCCCGCCGCCCGATTCAGCAAGCTGTTCTCAGCGCAGGCTGCATATGCAGACTTGCAATATCGCTTGCTTGAATGACGCTAGATGACAGAATGTTACACAAAAGACGTTCGGGAAGAAACGAGTCAGGGCTTACCCATGCAGCAATCCCTCCAGCCGCTTGTGCCGGCCCCGCTGGCCTACAAGCCTGAGCGTACCCGCACGAACCTGTTTTCCGGCCTCCTGCGCGCGTCGCGGGAATTCGGCGCGGACAAACCCATTCTCGTGGACGGAGACGACCGCGTCCTCACCTACAAGGAAATCATCCGGGCCGCCTTCGGCCTCGGCTCGGCCCTGAAGAAAGGCACACGGCGCGGCGAATCAGTCGGAATCATGCTGCCGACCGGCGCCGGGGCCGTGATCGGGTTTTTCGCTGTAACCGCCTTCGGCCGCGTCCCGGCCATGCTGAATTTCACGGCGGGCTCCAAGAACCTCAAATCGGCCATGCGCGCCGCCAAGGTGAAGCGCCTGATCACCGCCCACAAGTTTGTCGAGCTAGGCGGTCTGGAAAGCCTGATCGCAGAGCTCTCCAAATCGGTCGAGATCGTCTATCTCGAAGACGTGCGGGAAAAACTGTCGATCGGCGACAAGCTCGCCGCGCTGGCCGGGCCGGCGCTGCCGACCTTTGTCGGCGCAGCCCTGCCCCACAAGCAGCCCGGCGTCGTCTTGTTCACCTCCGGCACCGAAGGCGAACCCAAGGGCGTCGTGCTCAGCCATGAGAACGTCATGGCGAACGTCGAGCAGGTGCGCGCCCATATCGGACTTAGTCCGGATACGGACATCGTGTTCAACCCGCTGCCAACCTTTCACTGTTTCGGCCTGACCGTTGGCGCGCTGCTGCCGATCCTTGCCGGCGTGAAGGTGATCTTCCATCCTTCCCCGTTGCAGCCGAAGGAAATCGTGCGGCGCATCCGGGAAAATGGCGCGACGATCCTGCTGGCGACCGACACGTTCATCTCGCAATACGCCCGCACCGGTTCGGATGGCGACATGGACTCCATCCGCCTCGCCGTCTGCGGCGCAGAGCGCGTGAAGGACGAGACGCGCGACTATGTGCGCCGCAAGTTCAACATCGAGATCCTGGAAGGCTATGGCGCCACCGAAGCCTCGCCTGTGGTCGCCGCCAACCAGTGGGAACACAACAAGCCAGGCACGGTCGGCCGCCTGATGGCGGACATGGAATGCAAGATGGTTCCGGTCGAGGGCATGCCGGAAGGCGGGCGTTTCCACATTCGCGGCCCCAACATCATGATGGGCTATCTGCGCGCGTCAAACCCCGGCGCCATCGAGCGCCTGCCGGACGGCTGGCACGACACCGGCGACATTGTCGACATCGACGAAGAGGGCTTTATCCGCATCCTCGGCCGCGTGAAACGCTTCGCCAAGATCGGCGGCGAGATGGTATCTCTGGCGGTGGTCGAAAACTGCGCCGCAGCGGTCTGGCCGGACCACATGCATGCCGCGGTCACCTTGCCCGACCCGAAGAAGGGCGAGCAGGTCATCCTGCTGAGCGAAGCCCCAGAAGCGGCGCGCAGCCCGATCCTCAGCTGGGCGCAAAGCCACGGCGTTCCCGAAATCTCCGTGCCGCGCCGCGTCTTCAAGGTGGGCCAGATTCCCGTGCTCGGCACCGGCAAGGTCGATTACAGCGCGGTTCGGACCGAAGCCGAAAGGCTGATGAACGACTAGGCGGCCTTAGCCGGCCGGCTGACCGGCTCAAGCAGGAAAGTGTTGATCACGTCTGCGGTTTCAGCCGCGCGCGTGACGATGAACAGATGGCCGGCATCCTCGACGACGTGCAGGCGCGAATCCGGCAACGCCCAGGCGAGGATCTGGCCATTGACGAGCGGCACGATCGTATCCTTGTCGCCCATCACGATCAGCGACGGCATCTTCAGGAAACGGATGAATGGCAGGCTGGACCAGCCCGCAAAGGCGAGCAGCTGATAGATGTAGCCTTTCGGATCCGGCGGCATCAGGTTTTCGATATGGCTGCCGGCTGAATCGTCCGCCATGTCGCCGTAAAGGGTCGCGAAATTCTCGCGCATGAATTCCGGATCGGTATAGCGGCGCGTATCAACCATGCGCGACAGGGACGCCGGACGCCCGGGGATCATCGTCATGCCGGACGACGTGGCGCACAAGACGAGGCGGTTGACGCGGCCGCGGTACTGGAACGCAAACTGTTGCGCCAGAGCGCCGCCCCAGGACACGCCCATCACGTCCACCGTCGTGATGCCGTAAAGGTCGAGCAACTTGCGCGCCCAGCGCGCGGCCATCCAGTGGCGGTAGGGCCATTGCGTCACCGGGCTGAGCCCGACGCCCGGCACGTCAAAGGTCAGGATCTCGCGGTCCGGAAACATCCTGCCGAGGCCAAGCGTGAGCTCGATGTTGGCGCCGATGCCGTTGAAGAACAGGAGCGGGGTCGCCGTGCGGCCGGCGGGCGCTGCCCAGTGCGCGGTGCGCAGCAGGACACCGTCAACGTCCTGCATGATGATGTCCGGCGTGCGCGGCGGGTTGGCCATGAAACTGTCCTTGCTTTGCGGACTAATCGTTGAACACGTAGCGGCCCGGCGCCGCATAGAGCGCCGGAAAGGCCTCGCTGCCGACGCCTTGCGGCGCCGCTTTAAGCGCACCGGCGCGCGCTTTCAACCATTCTCCCCAGCGCGGCCACCAGGAACCGGTATGTTCCTCTGCGCTCGCCGCCCACTCGTCCGGCGTCGGCTTCATCAGTGTGCTGCGGAAATACTTCGCCTTGGGATTACCGGGCGGATTGATCAGGGATTGCAGGTGCCCGCTCGACGACAGCACGAACTCGACATTCTTCGAGCCGAGCAGCGCCGGCGTCCGGTAGCAGGCTTTCCACGGCGTGATGTGATCGGTCAGGCCGGCCACGACAAAGGCATCGGCGGTCACCTTGCTGAGGTCAGCGACATGTCCGGCGACTTCCACCGTCCCCGGATGGTCGAACGGCTGGTGCAGGGCCACATCGAGATAGTCCGAATGCAGCTGCGCCGGCAGGTTCGTCGTGTCATTGTTCCAGAAGAGCACGTCATAGGGCGGCGGGTCTTCGCCCATCAGGTAATTGTTGACGACATAGTTCCAGATCAGGTCGTTCGGCCGCATCCAGGCAAACATACGGGCGAGATCATCGCCCTTCAGGATGCCGCGCGCCTTCGACATCTTCCGCGCGATCTCGAGGCTGCCATCGGATACAATCTGGCCGATATCGCTGTCATCCTTCTGCGGATTCAGCACGCAGACCATGAACGTGACCGCATTGATCCGATTGTCACCGGCCGCCGCCAGAAGGCTTGCAAACGTCGCCGTCGTGATGCCGCCCGAGCACGCACCCGAAACGTTCAGCTTGGGCGACTTGGTGATCTTTCGCACCACTTCGCTCGCCTGCACCAGGCTGTCGATATACTCCGTGAGCCCCCAGTTGCGGTGCTCCTTCTTCGGATTGCGCCAGGAGATGACGAAGGTCTGCTGCTCCATCGCCAGAAGGAACTGCACCATCGATGACATCGGCGTCAGGTCCATCGCGTAGAACTTGTTGATCTGCGGCGGGATGATCAGGATCGGCGTCTTGTACACCTTCTCCGTAACCGGAGCATACTGGATCAACTCCAGCATTTCGTTCTTCCAGACCACGGCGCCCTTCGACACCGCAAGGTTCTCACCCACCTTGAACGGGCGCTTGTCGACCTGCGACGGCAATCCGCCATTCTTGGTCAGGTCGTCATACAGGTTCTTCATGCCCTTCAGCAGCGACAACCCGCCGGAGTCCACGACGCGCTTGGTGGCGGCCGGATTGCCCAGCAGCGTGTTGGTCGGCGCCATCGCGTCGGTGATCATGCCCATGACGAATTTCGCGCGGGCATGCTCAAGTTCGGTCATCTTGATGTCGCTGACCCACTCGTGAAGGTGTTCCTGCGTCGCAAGGAAGGCCTGCATGCCGCGCTTGTAGAACGGGTTGTGCTCCCAGGCCGGATCCTTGAACCGGCGATCCTTCTTGTCTGCTTCGCGGGTCGACTTGCCGAGCAGGATCTGGGTGTTCTCCGACGCAATCTTGCCCATCGCCCTGGCCGTGGTGACCGGATTGGTCACCGAGGAACGCAGCATCATCGCCACCGCCCCCAGCAATTCCTGACGGTTAACACCGCCCATCAGCGGGTTAAGCGCTGTCGTGCTCTGCGCCGCATTCTGGGCGATTTCGTCCTTCGGGTTCGTCATGTTCAGTTCCTCCCAGGTGCCGCCGGTCTCTCCTGACAGAGGTCTGCCAGTGGCCGTTCTAATCCCGGTCCCTTGCCATTGCGCAAAAAGACCGTGGTAAATTTACTCGGAAAATTCGTTTCACAGTCAGATTTTCCTGTCAAACAGGTGTCTTGGCCATGAAAACACGCGACCGGATACTTGAAGTCAGCCTGCTTCTCTTCAACGAAGAGGGCGAAAGCGCGCTCTCGTCTGTCGATGTCGCCAATGCGCTGGAGATCAGCCCGGGGAACCTTTACTACCATTTCAAGGGCAAGGACGCGATCATCCGGGCCTTGTTCGACCGGTTCGAAGAAGAGATGCACGTCATCTTGCGCGGCTCGAAGGGCGGTCTCGCCTCGCTCGAGGACAACTGGGTCTACATCTACATCCTGCTGGAAGAGATCTACGACTTCCGCTTCTTCTACCGCGACCTTCCCGGCCTTCTGGCGCGCTATCCGGATCTTGCCGTCCGCTTCCGCAAGCTGGTCGCCGCCAAGCGCAGCACCATCGCACAGATCCTGAAAGATCTGGACCGCCTCGGCCTGCTCGGCGTGGATGCCCGCCTGAAGGATCCGCTGATCGACCAGATCATCACCACGCTGACATTCTGGCTCGCCGGAGACGCCCTGACCAAAGAGGTTCATGACGGCCCGGCCCTAATCCACAAGACCGTGTTCCAGGTGATGTGCCTGCTGGTGCCCTACATGGGCGAGACGGGTCCGGCCGCACTGGGCCGCATGATCCGCCACTTCGAAGAGACGAAGTAAAAAGGGCGGATCCTGCCGATCCGCCCCTTTGGTCTGGTTCAGGCGTGGGCCTTCGCGAGTTTCGCCCACTCGGCTTTCGCGACGCGGCCGCGGCCGGTCACTTTCGTGTCGAGCGCTTCGAGTTCGCCCTTTTTGAGCGCGGCGAGCTGGGAAAAGCGCGTCAGGCCTTCCGCGTTGAGTTTCTTGGCCAGCGCAGGGCCGATGCCGGTGGCGAGGGTCAGGTCGTCAGCGGCGTCCGGCGCCGTAAAAGCGGCTTTCACCGCCTTCGACGTCTTGCGGGCGGCTTTCTTGGCCGTTTTGGCCACTTCCGCGCCCGTCTCGCCGGCCACCGCTTCGATTTCGGCCGTCAGGCGTTCGAGGCGGGCCTTGAGATCAATGTCGCCGGCTTTCGCGCGGGCTTTCGAGGTGACCGCCGCCACTTCGTCTTCCAGCTTGTCGATCTGACGGGCAAACTTCTGGCGCACATCGCCGAAGCCTTTCACGCCCAGCAGGTCGCGCATCCGCTCAAGGCGGGCATCGAACTGGTCGCGGGCCTGAACCTGCATCTCGCGAACGCTCTCCAGCGTTTTCGAAACCTGTTTGCTGGCGCCGGCGACGCGCTCGTCGGCGGCCAGCTTGGCGCGCACGTCATGCTCGATTTCCGAACCGCGCTTGACGAGGTCTTCAAACACGTCGGCCGATTGCTTGTTCAGCACATTCGCGCCGGCCATCGCCGTGTCATAGGCCTTGCCGTAGGCGCCCACGCCGGCAAGCCAGATCTTGTAGGCCATTTCGGTCGAGTGGGCTTCGACCTGCTTGCCAACAGCTGCCGCTTTGGTGCGGGCTTTGGATTTCGGTGTCGGGGTGGCTTTCTTCGCCATGATGGGCTCCTTTGCGAGCGAGACTGAGTTCATGCCGCCCGGTTTAGGGAAAATGTCTAGAAAGCGCATACTAATCGCCGTTTGCCTTGAACTGACGGGCGGATGCGCTCTATCGAAACCTGCAGAAACACGAACGAGGAGACAACCATGAGCGCAGTGGACTATCAGATTGACGGACAGGCCTATGAGGGCTGGTTCCTGAAACCCGCCGGAAAGGCCAACGCCCCGCTGGTCATCATCTGCCACGCCTGGGCGGGCCTCGGGGACAACGAAAAGCAGAAGGCGCAGATCATCGCCGATGAGTTCGGCTATGCGGCTTTCGCCCTTGACGTTTACGGCAAGGGCAAGCGTGGCACCACGCAGGCTGAAAACGAAGGCCTGATGTATCCGCTCGTCGGGGACCGCGCCGAACTTCAGAAACGCCTCGCCGGCGGGATTGCGGCGGCGAAATCACAAGCGGGCATCGATGCGGCGAAATCTGCGGCCATCGGGTTCTGCTTCGGCGGCCTCTGCGTGCTGGACATGGCGCGCGCCGGAATGGACGTGCTCGGCGTTGGATCCTTCCACGGATTGTTCCGCCCCGCCGAGAACATCCCTGCCCCGAAGATCAAGGCCAAGGTGCTGATCGAGCATGGCTGGAACGATCCGATGGCAACGCCCGATGACGTTCTGGCGATCACCAGGGAGTTTGCCGGCGCGGACTGGCAGCTGCATGCGCACGGCCTCGCCACGCACGCCTTCACGACCCTCGGCGCCACCGGCGATGCAACGCAATACCACGCCGATACCGACCGGCGCAGCTTCGCTTATCTGAAAACATTCCTCGCCGAACTGTTCGGCTGATCCAGGCGCGGCGGGGGCCGGACGCGGTCCCCGTCAGTCCTCGCGCAGGGCGTAGCCGGCCGAGCGCACGGTGCGGATCGGATCATCGCCGCC
>JBGSOU010000192.1:0-2761 GCA_041739025.1 Hyphomonas sp. | reverse complement strand
CATCCCCCTGAACAATGCGAATGCCATCGATATCGTGCCCATTCTCCAGCAGATGGCGCTGGCGATGGATGGCCGGCGTGTCGGCGGCAATGTCGGTGACGCGGCTGCGACCACGATTGCCCATCACGAGGCGACGAACTCTTTGGTCATCAGCGCGCCGCCCGAAACCCTGGCCGGCCTTGAAAAGGTGATTGCGGATCTGGACCGGCGCCGGTCGCAGGTGCTTGTCGAAGCGATCATCGTCGAGATGTCGGATGACACCGCGCGCGAGCTGGGCGTGCAGTTCCTGCTGTCGGGCACGAACTCCTCGACGGTGCCGTTCGTGTCCACAAACTATTCGCGCTCTGCCCCGAACCTGCTGGCCCTGACGGGCGCACTGGTCAGTGATAATCCGTTCACGTCGGGCGACAACACAACCGTCGCCACCAGCCTTGCCCAGTCGGCGGTGTCGTCGTTGCTGGGTCTGACGGGGTTGACGATTGGCGGCGGCGGCCAAAGCGGCGACACGCTGTTTGGAGCTGTGCTGACGGCGGTCCAGAATGATACCAAGTCGCGCATCCTGTCGAAGCCGTTCAACATGACGCTCGACAATGGTACTTCATCGCTGCTCGTGGGTCAGGAAGTTCCGATTTCGACCGGCGAAGTGCTGTCTGCCACCAACTCCAATCCGTTCCGCACCGTTGAGCGCAAGAAGATCGGTGTCGGCCTCGATGTGACCCCGCGCATCTCGAATGACGGCACCATCCGCCTCGAGATCAAGCAGGAGGTTTCGAGCATTTCCGGTTCCATCGGTACGGTGACGCCGGACCTGATTTTCAACACGCGCGAGATCAATACCAGCGTGATTGCAGACGATGGCGAGATCATCGTGATCGGCGGCCTTGTCCAGCAGGATGAAACCGAGGCGAAGGAGAAGGTGCCCTTCCTGGGTGACATTCCGATCGCAGGCCGCCTCTTCCGGGCTGAAGGCAAATCACGGGCCCGCACCAATCTGATGGTGTTCATCCGTCCGACGATCGTGCGTGACCGCGCAGCGGCGTCCCGCGAGACCGCCCGGTCATACGCCTATATCCGGGCAGAAGAACTTTGGCAGAGCGACAGCGAGGATGGTGTGCTGGACGGCTTCTTCACGGAAGTCCTCGGCAGCCCCCCGCCAAAATGACTGTCCTGACGGCACCTGACCAGTTCACCTATTCGTTTGCGCGCGAGAAGGGGCTCATGCTGCTGCCTGGCCGCGCGGACTTGACCGTGGCCGTAAGAAACGGGGCGGATCCGATCGGGCTGATCGAGGCGCGCCGGGTGATCGGCGGGGTATTCGCCCTCGAATTTATGAGCCGCGAGCAGTTCGAGCAGACTCTGTCGGAAGTGTTCTCCAGCCGCGCCATGAACAGCGGCGACATGGAAGCCGCGGTTGATTCCCGCGGGCTGGAGAGCCTGCTGGAAGACATTCCTCAGGCCACCGACCTTTTGGGCAGCGAGGATGAGGCTCCGGTCATCCGGCTGATCAACGGCGTGATGCATGATGCCATCAAGCGGCGGGCTTCGGACATCCACATTGATCCGTTCGACGATTCCGTCAGCATTCGCTACCGGATCGACGGAGACCTTGTCGACGTGGTGCGGCCGCCGAGGAAGCTGGCGGCCCCGATCGTGTCGCGGATCAAGGTCATGGCGCGGCTTGACATCGCTGAAAAGCGGCTTCCCCAGGATGGGCGCATTTCCCTGACCGTCGGTGGACGGATGATCGACGTGCGCGTCGCGACATTGCCCACGCGGTACGGTGAGCGGGTGGTGCTTCGCCTGCTGGATACCCGAAACGCACTTCTGGACCTGTCAGAACTCGGCATGGATCCGGACACGCTGGCACGGTTCGCTGACGTCCTTCAGCACCCCAACGGTGTGATTCTTGTGACCGGCCCGGTGGGATCCGGCAAAACGACCACGCTGTATTCGTCGCTGTCTCGCCTGAATACCGGGCGCGGCAATATCATGACGCTTGAAGACCCGATTGAATACGGCCTCCCGGGCATCAGCCAGACCCAGATGGATCACCGGGTCGGGTTGACCTTCGCGGCCACGCTGCGGTCCATCCTGCGCCAGGATCCGAACGTCGTGATGGTCGGCGAGATCCGGGATTCGGAGACGGCAGAGGTGGCGTTCGAGTTCGCCTCGACCGGCCGTCTGGCCTTGTCGACGCTTCACACCAACAGCGCTGCGGGCGCCGTGACCCGGCTTCGCGACATGGGCGTTGAGCCCTATCTGATTGCATCGACCCTTCGCGCCGTGATGGCGCAGCGGCTGGTCCGTCGTCTTTGCCCGTCGTGCAAGACGCGGCGTCCGGCGAGCGCGGCAGAGCTGGATGCACTCGGTCTCCCGGCCACGGAACCACTGGAAGTTTACGATTCGGCCGGGTGCATGTCCTGCACGAATTCCGGCTTCAACGGGCGGATCGGCATCTATGAGCTGTTGGTCGTGGACGGACCCTTGCGCCAGATGCTGGGCGAGCTGGCAGATGAAGACCAGATTGAGGCCGCCGCCTTCGCGGTTCACGACCGGTTGATCGACAATGCGCGCCGCTATGTCCTGTCGGGCGAAACTAGCCCTGCGGAAGTGATGCGGGTTTGCCGGAAGGGGGCGGGCTGATGGCCGCCTACGAATACGTCGCGATGGATGCGGCCGGCAAGCGGGCGACGGGTGTCATCACGGCCGACACGCCCCGCGCCGCCCGCCGCGAACTGCGTTTGCGCCAGCTGCTCGCGGT
>JBGSOU010000189.1:0-4717 GCA_041739025.1 Hyphomonas sp. | reverse complement strand
CATCGCCGCCAGCGCTTCGGGCGTGTTCAGGTCATCCTCGAGCGCATCGCGCACGCCGCGATAGGTCGCCTTGCCGCCCTCCGCCGCCCAGACGCGGCGCAGCGCGCCATAGATCCGGTCAAGCGTGGTCTTTGCCTGCTGCAGCAACTCGGGCGTCCAGTCGAGCGGCGCCCGGTAATGGCCGCTGAGCATCGCAAACCGGATGACCTCGCCGTGCCAGTCCTTGAGCAGGTCATGCACCAGCACGACATTGCCCAGCGACTTCGACATCTTCTCCCCGCCCATGTCGAGAAAGCCGTTGTGCAACCAGTAGCGCGCCATAACCTGGCCATGCGCGCATTCGGATTGCGCGATCTCGTTCTCATGATGCGGGAACTGAAGGTCGATGCCGCCGGCGTGGATGTCGAGGGTCTTGCCGAGGTGCTTGGCCGCCATTGCCGAACATTCGATATGCCAGCCCGGACGGCCTTTCCCCCAAGGCGAGTCCCAGATCGCATCTTCCGGCTCACCCGGCTTGGCGAACTTCCAGAGTGCGAAGTCGGCCGGGTTTCGCTTGTCGGGGTCAACGTCCACCCGCGCACCGGCCTCGTTATCGTCGGTCCTGCGGCCGGACAGTTTGCCATAATCGGACATCTGGCTCACCGAGAACCAGACGCCTTCCTTGCCGACATAGGCATAGTCCTTGCGCACCAGTTTCTCGATGATTTCGATCATCTCGCCGACATGCCCGGTCGCCCAGGGTTCGATGCTGGGTGGCAGAACGTTCAGGGCCAGCATGTCGGCATTGTAAATCTCCGCATACTTTTTCGTGATCGACGCAATCGGCTGGCCGCTGTCCAGCGCCGCCTTGATGATCTTGTCCTCGATGTCGGTGATGTTGCGCGCATACACGACCGAGCCTTCGCCATACGTCGCAAGCAGCAGGCGCCGCAGCACATCGAATGCGATGGGCGGGCGGGCATTGCCGATATGAGCGTAGTTATAGACGGTCGGTCCGCAAACGTAGATCGTGATCCGGCGCGTATCCTGCGGCTGGAACCCGCGCTTTTCGCGCGTCATTGTGTCGTAAAGCTTGAGGGTCATCTGGTCTCTTCGGGGCGGAACTGTCGTGAAATCGGCGGCAGGGCGTTGCGTAGGCCCGCCCTATGGCCCGTTGCGGCGTCAGCAGCAACAGGGGCAGCAGCCCGAGGCGGGGATGGCGATCAGCGACATGCGCGCTGCGATACCACCTTACGCAGGGAAAGCCAATAATCCGCTGATCCATGACGCGACGATCAGCGTAGAAAGCGCTGGAAACGGGCGATGCTCAGTCCTATGTGTTTGGCATCGCCCTGAGGGTATCAACTCCGGGCGGGCGTTAAGTCCGTGCAGAGATGCCCCGGCTCGACCCCCGTCCCTCAGTGAAGGACTATCAATTATGGCTATGGACGCCGTCACTCCCAAGACCGATCTTATCCGGGCAGATTCCGTCGTGCGCCCGACACAGGCACAGGCCGAAGAGGCCGTGCGCACGCTCATCGCCTGGGCCGGCGACGATCCGCGGCGCGAAGGCCTGATCGACACGCCCAAGCGGGTCGTCAACGCCTACAAGGAATGGTTCGAAGGCTATACCGAAGACCCGGTGAAATATCTGAGCCGCACCTTCGAGGACGTTCAGGGCTATGACGACATCGTTGTGCTGCGCAACATCGAAGTCGAGAGCCATTGCGAACACCACATGGCCCCGTTCATCGGCAAGGCCTTCGTGGCCTACAAGCCCTCCAGTGCCGTGGTCGGCATCTCGAAACTTGCCCGCGTGGTCGAAATCTTCGCCAAGCGCCTGCAAACGCAGGAAACGATGACCGCGCAGATCTGCGATGCCATCACGGAAAGCCTGGCCCCGATGGGCACGGCGGTTCTGATCGAGGCCGAGCACCAGTGCATGTCGACCCGCGGGGTCCACCACCGCCACGTCACCACCGTGACGACGCAGTTTACCGGCGTCTTCAAATCGGACGCAGACCTGCGCAACCGCTTCCTGCGCATGAGCGAACAAACGCTCTGACGCCGGACGGTCACAAGGCCGTATCAGCGCCCCTCACGGATCCCGTGGGGGGCGTTTTTCTGCCAATTGCAGTTGCGCGCCAAATCCGGGCCGCTATCAATTCTCCGGCGTAGAGTTAACCATAAACCACACAACGCACCGGGAGACGAAACACTATGAAGAAAACCCTGATCCTTGCCGCTTTCGCAATGGCCGCCCTGCCCGCCTTTGCGGCCACCACGACGGTCGAGTTTGCACCGGCCGAAGGCGAAAAGCTGGTCGCTGTGTTCAGCGATGACGGTACCGCGACGATGAACGGCGGCGCACCGGTTGCCTACACGATGGACGAAGCCGCAAAGACGATCTGTTCGACGGTCGAGGGCACAGCCAATTGCGCAACGTTCGACAGCTGGGGCACGGAAGTCGGCCACACGACCCCTTACACCACCTCGCTCGGGTCTTCGGGCGTGGCCACGGTTACGGCGAAAACCGAATAGTCCGGACTTTCCCGCGCAAAACAACGGCAAGGCGCTCGCGGATCTGCGGGCGCCTTTTTGTTTCAGGCCGCACGCCCGAGCCAGGCGGCGATGTCGGCGACAACCTTGTCCGTACCCGGCTCGTCGACGATCCAGTGCGCATGGTCCGGATACTCGATGAAGTCGCCCTTCACGGGGCTCCGTGCATATTTCGCTGCAACCTTGCGCACGCCTTTCGGAAGGGTCGCCCGGTCCTGGCTTCCGGCAATCGTCAGTGTGGGTATGGTCACCCGGGACTCATCGATCGTCAGGCCATCCGAGATGTCCCCATAGACCTTGCCGGAATCGTAGAGTGCCGTGGCATAGATCGCGTCATGACGCGCCTTCGGCACGAGGTTCAAGACCCCCCAGCGAAAGCCGGTCTTCCAGACCTTGTAGGATTTCTTGCGGTTCTGCTGAAGGATCACGTTGAGAAAGGTCCAGGCCACGGACAATCCGATCTCGGCGCAGTCCTTGGTTTGCGCCGGCGTCAGGAAGACCGCCTTCGAGACGTCCCCGCGCTCGGCCAGAACCTGCGCAATCAAGCCGCCCATCGAGTGGCCAATCACGGCCGGCTTCGCCCCGTCGCGGGCCGTCAGGCGCGCGGCTTCAGCCGATGCGGCCTCGATGAAGTCCGAAAGGCCCAGCTGCGTCAGGCCAGCAGGCGGATTTGCCCGCAGTCGCAGGTCCGGGAACAGCGTCATCGCCTCGCAGGTCCAGCCCGCAGCTTCAAAGCCGGGCTTCATCGCGTCCCAGGCGCTGCCATCGCAGCCGATCCCGTGAATCATCATCAATGTCGGCATGCGTGCGCCCCTCTGTCCTGCAGCTTCAGCCCTGAGGCACCCTGCCCGGCAGCACCGGGTCCGTCCAGCGCCTGAAGCGCTCGGCGACTTCCAGATAGACCGGCCGCTTGAACGGCACGATCATGTCCGGAGTTTCCTCCAGCTTCGCCCAGCGCCAGGCATCGAATTCCGGCGTATGACGGTCGAGGCGCACATCGCTGTCGGAGCCTTTGAACCGCAAGGCGAACCATTTCTGCCGCTGGCCGTGATACGGGCCAGGCAGCCGCTTTTTCAGGTCCGGCGGAAACTCGTAATGCAGCCAGTCCGGTGTTTCTTCGAGCACATCGACCAGTTTGGCCGGGACACCGATTTCTTCCTCGAGCTCGCGCAAGGCCGACGTGACCGTGCTTTCGCCGTCGTCGATCCCGCCTTGCGGCATTTGCCACTGGAACGGGCCGCGCCCATTGATCCGGCGCCCGACGAACACGTGCCCTGCCTTGGAAAACAAGGCCAGGCCGACATTCGGGCGATACAGGCTTGAATCGAACTTGGGCTGGGTCACCCGCCAGTATTTAGCCCAGACATGTCGAGGCTGCCAGTGCGCACCTCGGGAGACTGAGAACGGGTAATGGCCGAGACCGGCGCCAGGATGAGGCCCTTGTCATCCAGCTGCGAGATCCAGTTCTTCGCCGCTTCCACCGTCACCGGGAAAGCATAGCCCGACCCGAAGGCCGCGCCCTTCTCCAGCGCCAGCGTTTCGAGGTCCATCAGCTCGGCATTGATGTCGTCCGGCGTCTGACGGCTGTCGACCGGGCCAAGGGCGCGCGCATCGCGCAAGCCGCTGGACCGGGCGAGCGCCGGCAGCGTCGAGCGCTCGAAGCTGCCATCATCGATGAAGGCGAGGCCCTTTTCGTTCAGCCGCTCCACCACGGGACCGGCGGCGGACTTGTCGGCGGCAAACCGTGCGCCCTGATAGTTCACGATGCCGAAATAGCCGGTGGCACGCGACAGGACGGCGTCGAGGCGGGCGAGGTTCGCCTTGGCATCGGCGCCGGCCAGCAACGTGTCCGGGTGCATCTTGGCGCGGCCATAATCATAGGCCTCCATCGGCACTTCGATCAGCACCTCATGGCCATCGGCGCGGGCGGTCTTGATCCAGTAGTCGAGCCGCTTGGAATCGAGCGCAAACGACAGGGTCACGTCTGCCGGCAGGTCGTCGATGGCGATCTGCGTCTGGGTGGCGCTGATGCCGAGACCGCCGATTACCAGGCCCACCATGGGCCGGCCTTCGGGATTGGAGAACTTGCGGGCGTAAATGTCCGCCGGGGCCTTGCTCTTGGCCTGCTTCGCGGCTTCCGGCGCCGTCGTCGTGGCCGAGGCGACGCGAAGGGCGGCAC
>JBGSOU010000172.1:0-4476 GCA_041739025.1 Hyphomonas sp. | reverse complement strand
AGCCCCCCGAAGGGGAGGCGATCGCGGGCGGGCACGGCGCGGCCTTCGACTGGGCCGTGCTGAAGGGCTGGTCGCCGCCGAAGCCCTGGTTTCTCGCCGGGGGCCTGACGCCCGAAAATGTCGCAGCCGCCGTCCTTGAAACCGGCGCGGCCGCCGTAGATGTGTCCTCTGGTGTTGAGCGCAGCCGGGGGCTAAAGGACAAGGATCTTGTCCGGGCGTTCCTGCACGCGGCCAAAGGACAACAAGAACAGCCCTGAGCCCGGCCCGTCTCGCAGCGGGGCCCGAAAAGGAAACGTGATGGATCTGCGCAATACCTGGGACAAATGGCCGGACGCAAACGGCCGGTTTGGCGAGTTCGGCGGACGCTATGTCGCCGAAACGCTGATGCCCCTCGTGCTGGAGCTTGAGGCCGAGTACCGCAAGGCGAAACAGGACCCGGCCTTTGCCGCCGAGATGCAGGACCTGTGGACGCATTATGTCGGCCGGCCGTCGCCGCTCTACTTTGCCGAGCGCCTGACCGAGCATTTCGGCGGGGCGAAAATCTACTTCAAGCGCGACGAACTGAACCATACCGGCGCGCACAAGATCAACAATTGCCTTGGGCAGGTCCTGCTCGCCCGCCGGATGGGCAAGAAGCGGATCATCGCGGAGACCGGCGCGGGCCAGCACGGCGTGGCGACGGCGACGATCTGCGCGCGTTTCGGGCTCGAATGTGTCGTGTTCATGGGCGAGACGGATGTCGAGCGCCAGAAGCCGAACGTGTTCCGGATGCGCCTGCTCGGCGCCAAGATCATCCCCGTCTCCTCCGGCACCGGCACGCTGAAGGATGCGATGAACGAGGCGCTGCGGGATTGGGTGACCAATGTCGAGACGACCTTCTATTGCATCGGAACGGCGGCCGGGCCTCATCCGTACCCTGAGATCGTGCGCGACTTCCAGTCGGTGATCGGCGTCGAGGCGCGCGCCCAGATCCTGGAGCGGGAAGGGCGTCTGCCGGACGCCGTCATGGCCTGCATCGGCGGCGGCTCGAACGCCATCGGTCTGTTCCATCCGTTCATTGACGATGAAAACGTGCGCCTGATCGGCGTCGAGGCGGCAGGTCACGGCATCGAGACCGGCCTGCATGCGGCGGCGCTGAATGGCGGCCGTCCGGGCATCCTGCACGGCAACCGGACCTACCTCTTGCAGACCGATGACGGCCAGATCATCGACGCGCATTCGATTTCGGCGGGGCTCGACTATCCGGGCATCGGGCCGGAACATGCTTTCCTGCGCGACATGGGCCGGGCAGAATATTTGTCGTGTACGGATGATGAGGCGCTCGCCGCGTTCCAGCTCTGCACGCGGCTTGAGGGCATCATCCCGGCGCTGGAGCCCGCGCATGCGATTGCCCGCGTCGGCGAAGTGGCGAAGGACCTCGGCAAGGACGGTCTGATGATCCTCAACCTGTGCGGCCGGGGCGACAAGGATGTATTCTCGGTGGCCAAGGCGCTTGGAGTGGATGTGTGATGAACCTGATCCTGCTGCGCATCACCTGTCCCTCGCGCCGCGTCGCCGAGGATATTGCCGACGCCTCGCTCGAGACGCGTCTCGCCGCCAGCGCCAACATCGAGGGGCCGGTCACCTCGTCCTATCGCTGGAAGGGCGTGATCGAACAGTCCTTCGAGTTCATCCTCTGGCTCAAGGCGCCGGAAGCGAACTGGGGCAATCTCCAGACCCTGGTGCGCAAGCATCACCCCTATGACGTGCCCGCGATCGTCGCCATGCCGCTGACCCATGTCAGCGATGACTACGCCGCCTGGGCCACCCAGAACACGGAAAGCTAGATGGGCCGTACACGGATTGAGGCGGCCTTTGCGAAGGCGCGCGGCGAGCATCGCGCGGTGCTGGTGACCTACCTGATGGCGGGCGACCCGGACCTTGAAACCAGCTTTCAGGCGCTGTGTGCGCTGCGCGACAATGGCGCCGACATCATCGAGCTGGGCGCGCCCTTCACTGATCCGATGGCGGACGGGGCCGCGATCCAGAAGGCCGGCCTGCGGGCGCTCGCCGCCGGAACGAAGCTGACTGACGTGATCGCGCTGGCCGCGCGGTTCCGCGAAAGCGACCAGACCACACCGCTGATCCTGATGGGCTATGCCAATCCGGTCCATTCGATGGGATACGAGGTCTTCGCCGAGCGGGCGGCGGCGGCGGGCATCGACGGCTCGATCCTGGTGGATCTGCCGCCTGAAGAGGACGCGCCCCTGCGCGAACTCTATGCCCGGCACGATCTGTCGGTGATCCGGCTGGCGACCCCGACAACCGACGAACACCGCGCCGCGAAGGTCTCCGAAGGGGCCTCGGGCTTCATTTATTTCGTCGCCGTAACGGGCGTCACCGGGGCCGGAAGCGCGGATCCTGCAGCGATTGCAGGGCAGGTGGCGATGGTTAAAAGAGTGTCGGGATTGCCGGTTTGTGTCGGTTTTGGTGTAAAAAGTGGTGCACAAGCTGCAGAAATGGCTAAAATCGCCGACGGGGTGGTCGTTGGTTCGGCTTTTGTGGAAAAGGCGGGCGATGCACAGGCAAGTGTCAGGTTCGGCGATGCGGCCCCGGCAATGGGCGGCCTTGTGCGGGAACTGCGCCGTGCAATCGACGCGGTCCGCAAGGCTTGATCTGACTTTGATTGCAGGAGCGTTCGTCCCATGAACTGGATCAACAAGGTCACACCGCCCGGCCTCAAGACGATCATGCAGAAGAAGGACACCCCGGATGACCTCTGGGTCAAATGTCCGCTGTCCGGCGAGCTGATCTACAAGAGCGACCTCGAAGCCTCATGGAACGTGACGCCAGCGGGCGCGCATCTGCGCATCTCCCCGCGCATCCGGTTCCGCCTCCTGTTTGACGATGAGCGCTGGGAGCCGATTGCCCTGCCGCCGGTCGTGATGGATCCACTGAAGTTCAAGGACGACAAACCTTATCCGGCGCGCCTCAAGGCGGCGAAGGCGAAAGTTGCGGCCCGCGACCTGAAGGAAGCGGAGGAGGGCGGCGCCCCGCTGTTGCAGGAAGACTGCATGGTGGCCGCCTATGGCAAGATCGGCGGGGTGCCGGCGGTCGTGCTGGTACAGGATTTCGATTTCATGGGCGGCTCGCTCGGCATGGCGGCCGGCGAAGCGTTCATCACGGCGGCGCAGCTCGCGCTCGCCCGCAAGTCTTCCTTCGTGGTCTGCACGGCGTCTGGCGGCGCGCGCATGCAGGAAGGCACGCTCAGCCTGATGCAGATGCCGCGCACGACGCTGGCAATCAACGATCTCGCCGAGGCGAAACTTCCCTATGTCGTCGTGCTGACGGACCCGACCTCGGGCGGCGTGTCGGCTTCCTACGCGATGCTGGGCGACGTGCACATTGCCGAACCCGGCGCGATGATTGCCTTCTCCGGCCCACGTGTGATCGAGCAGACGATCCGCGAAAGCCTGCCGAAAGGCTTTCAGCGGTCTGAATTCCTGCGCGAGAAGGGTCAGGTCGATATCGTCTGTGACCGGAGGAAGCTGAAGGCGACGCTGTCGCGCGTCCTGTCGCATCTTCTCCCCTTGTCGCGGCGGCGCGATGATCGCTCCAGCGTGACCCTCACGCCGCCGAAGACGCATGCCGAGAAGCCGCCCCAGCCGAGGGGCGCCGCTGATTGACCGGTAACAGTCCGGCGCTCGAAGCTGCGCTGAAGCGCTTCGAAGGCCTTTATCCCGACGTGATCGAGCTGTCGCTCGGGCGCATCCTGCGTGCGCTGGAGCGCCTCGGCCATCCGCACCTGAAGCTGCCGCCGGTGATTCATGTCGCCGGCACCAATGGCAAGGGCTCGACCTCGGCTTTCATGCGGGCGATGGCCGAAGCGGCGGGACTGTCCGTGCACGTTTTCACCTCGCCCCACCTTGTCCGCTTCAACGAGCGCATCCGCCTGGCGGGCGAACTCGTCGACGACGCGCGCCTGATCGCCTGGCTGGACCGGACGCATGCTGCCATCGGCGACGGCCAGATCACCCATTTCGAGGCGACCACCGCCGCGGCCTTCCTCGCCTTCTCCGAAGTGCCGGCAGACCTCCTGATCCTCGAAGTCGGCCTCGGCGGGCGGTTTGATGCAACCAATGTCATCGAGGCGCTCGCGCTGTCGGTGATCACGCCGGTGGATTTCGACCACAAGGCGTTCCTCGGCTCGGACCTGCGCTCCATCGCCGGCGAGAAGGCGGGCATCATCAAGCCAGGCCGGCCGGTGCTTTCCGCCATCCAGCGCAAGGTCTGCGACGAGGTGATTGCGAAACAGGCCGCCGCCTCGCGCGCGCCGCTCTACCGGCTGAAGACGCATTTCGTGGACGCGATGCCGGACGATCTCGCCCTGATCGGCGAGCATCAGCGCTCCAACGCTGCGCTCGCGGCCATGGCGATGCAGCTGTTCGGCAATTCTGTCCGTATCCCGCAGGAGGCCATCTTCCACGGCGCGCGGGG